>JBBSHH010000006.1:0-44474 GCA_038253225.1 Mycobacteriales bacterium
TCGCGGAACACGACGATCCCGGGCAGGGCGAACACCCCCAGCGCAAGCGCCGCGGTCCGGCGCAGCAGCGGCCGACGGGCGATGCCGGTCTGCTCGGTGCCGGCGAAGAAGGCGTCCTCAGTCTTTTGCGCCTCCGCCGGGTCGGAGTGGAACGGCTCCCGTTCCTGCACGGCCGACTCGTGCGGGATGAGCTTCTTGCCCCACACGATCACGGCCGCGCCGAGGCCGAACATCGATATGAACAGGAAGATTCCGAGCAGCAGGTTCATGCGGGCGCCGTAGTCGCCGGTGTGCAGGTTGTCGAAGATGAACGTCAGCAGGAAGCCCAGGGTGCCGGCGACGGAGAGCAGGAACAGCATCGCCACCATCCGCTCGGCCCGCTTCTCCGCCCGCGGGTCGATGTCCTCCGGACGCGGCGGCAGCGTCTCGAAGTCGTCAGGGCCGTACGGGCCGCCGCCGTCCGCGGCGACGACCTCGCCGTCGACGACCTGAACCGGCCGGTTGTCCGCCGTGGAGATCGCCGCCGGCCGCCGGCCGATGTGCCGGACCGGCTGGTTACCCCGCAGCACCCCGCCGCCGCCCGCTACCCCGCCACCGGTGGAGCCGACCGCCGGGTCGAGCTGACTCGCCTCGTCGGTGGCGGCGCTGTCGCTCACCCCGGCGCCGGTGGTCGCCGCCGGAGCCTGGGACCGTTCCACCAGGGAGCCCTCGCTCGCCGCCGCGCTCTGGCCGGTCGGGTTGACGTCCCCGATGCCGCCGGGCGTCCGGCGGCGCGGCCCGCTCACGCTCGGGCCCCGATCCACAGCGTCATCACGACCAGCCCGCCGACTCCGACCAAAAAGGCCACCAGCCCCTCGGGGATCGGTCCCAGCCGGCCCAGCGGATGGCCGCCGGGGTCGGCCTCCTGTCGGGTGGTGGTGATGAACTTGATGACGTCGCGCTTGTTCTGGGGCGAGATCTGGCCGTCGCCGAACACGGGCATCTGCTGCGGCCCGGTGAGCATCGCCTCGTAGATGTGCCGGTTACTCACGCCGTCGAGGTTGGGCGCGTACTTTCCGCCGGTCAGCGCCCCACCCTTGCCGGCGAAGTTGTGGCAGGACGCGCAGTTGGTCCGGAACAGCTCACCGCCGGCAGCGATGTCGGCGTCGGAGACGTTGAGCTGGGCGGCGGTCGGCACCATCGGGCCGGGTGCTGTCGACGCGACGTACGCCGCCAACCGGTCCACGTCGGCCTGGGAGTACGTCGGCCGCTTGACCGGGGCCTGCGGTCCCTGGCGCATGAGCGGCATCCGGCCGGTGCCGACCTGGAAGTCGACAGCGGCGGACCCGACCCCGATGAGGCTGGGCGCCTGAGCACCGCCCTGGGCGTTCAGGCCGTGGCAGCTCGAGCAGCCGAGCAGGAACAGCCGCCGGCCCTCCGCCACCTGGGTGGAGGTGCTCGTCGCCGCCGCGCCGGCAGCTTTGCCGGTGGGGGCGAAGCTGGCGTACCCGACCCCGACGGCGACCAGCGTGAGCAGCAGTGCGGCGTACCCGGGCAGCGACCGGCGACGGGTCGCGGCGGGCGGGCTCGACATGTCTCGGTCCCCTAGCGGATGAGATAGATGGTGGCGAACAGCCCGATCCAGACGACGTCGACGAAGTGCCAGTAATAAGAGACGACGATGGCGCTGGTCGCGTCCTGGGGACGGAACGTCCCGAACGTCGACCGGGCGAGCACCATCACGAAGGCGACCAGGCCGCCGATGACGTGCAGGCCGTGGAAGCCGGTCGTGATGTAGTAGACCGAGCCGTAGGGGTGGCTGGCGATCGAGAACGTGTTGTGCACGAAGTACTCGTAGGACTGGCCGCCGACGAACACCGCCCCCATCAGCAGCGTGACGGCGTACCACTTGCGCAGTCCGTAGACGTCGCCGCGCTCCGCGGCGAAGACCCCCAGCTGGCAGGTGACGCTGCTCAGCACCAGCACGATTGTGAATGGCGCCGCGGTCTTCAGGTCGAGCTCGACTCCGGGCGCCGGCCAGACCGGGTTGACCGAGCGGGTCGTGAAGTACATCGCGAACAGGGCCGAGAAGAACATCAGCTCCGACGACAGCCAGACGATCGTCCCGACGCTGACCATGTTCGGCCGCGACAGCGAGGGGTGCGCAGGCGCGTCGTCGGTGACGAGTGCGGAGGCCACCCGGCCATTATGTCGGTGCCGACCGGACCCGGCACCCCGACCCCCCGCCGGCCGCGCCGGGGATTGCGGACCGGGCTGGCCGGTCCCGTAGCATCGGCGCCGCCCAACTGCCCCGGCCCGAGAAGGGTCCATGAGCGACGCCCCCAGCACCACCGTGCTCGTCTACAGCGACGACGTCGCGGTCCGGGAACGGGTGCAGCTCGCGGTCGGCCGCCGGCCGGCGCCGGACGTCGGGCCGATCGGCTACGTCGAGGCGGCCGACGGCCAGAGCGCCGTCCGTACGGTCGACGCCGGCGGCCTCGACCTGTGCATCCTCGATGGTGAGGCGTGGCCCACCGGCGGCATGGGCATCTGCCGCCAGCTCAAGGACGAGATCCGCAACTGTCCGCCGGTGCTGCTGCTGGTCGGCCGCCGGGACGACGCGTGGCTGGCGACCTGGTCGCGGGCCGACGCGGTGGTGGCGCACCCGATCGATCCGGTGGTGCTCGGGCAGGCGGTCGCGGACCTGCTGCGGCGGCGCAGCAGGCTCCCGGCGCCGCAGTCTCGCTGACCGGGATGGACCTCGGGGCCTGGTGCGGGCACTGCGGCGAGTCGTTCCGGCTGCTCGAGGTGCTCGACGGCGGGGCGCCCGGCCGATGCCCGCGGTGCGGCTTCCGGTTCGCACCGGGCTACGTCGAGGTGCTGGCGGTCGAGCTGCGGGGGCTCGCGGAGGCCGCCGACCGGCTGGTGGCCGGTGCCCGCCAGCTCGACCAGGTCGCCCCGGCCCTGCACCTGGACCGGCGCAAGCTCGCCGCCGACCTGGACCGAGCGGTGGAGCCGTGACGCGCCGCCAGCCGCACCGACGGTGCCCGCCGCGGTGCCGCGGGTGACCGACGCCGACCCGCCGACCTGGCCGACGCTGCTCACGACCCTGCTGCACGGGGAGTCACTCACCGAGGCACAGGCCGGCTGGGCGATGGACACCGTGATGGCTGGCGAGGCGACCCCGGCGCAGGTGGCCGGCTTCGCCATCGCGTTGCGGGCCAAGGGGGAGACGGCTTCGGAGGTCGCCGGGCTGGTGACCGCGATGCTGGCCCGGGCGGCGCTCGTCACGGTGCCGGGCCGGCTGGTCGACACCTGCGGCACCGGCGGGGACCGGGCCCACACGGTGAACATCTCCACGATGGCGGCGCTGGTCGTCGCGGGCACCGGCGCCCTAGTCGTCAAGCACGGCAACCGTGCGGCGTCCTCCGCCTGCGGATCGGCCGACCTGCTCGATGAGCTCGGCGTGGTCACCGACCTGGCGCCGGATGCGGTCGCGGCGTGCGTGGCCGCCACCGGTATCGGGTTCTGCTTCGCCCCGGTGTTCCACCCCGCGCTGCGGCACGCCGCCGCGCCGCGGCGGGAGCTCGGCGTGCCGACCGTGTTCAACTTCCTCGGCCCGCTGACCAACCCGGCCCGCCCCGCGGCGCAGGCCGTCGGGGTCGCCGACCCGCGGATGGCGGCCGTGATGGCGGGCGTGCTGGCCGCTCGGGGGGTGTCGGCCTTGGTGTTTCGTGGTGACGACGGGCTCGATGAGCTCTCGGTCGGGGCGACCTCCCGGGTCTGGCGGGTGCGGGCCGGCGTCGTCGTCGAGTCGGTCCTCGACCCGGCCGAGCTCGGCATCCCGACCGCGCCGCTGGAGGCGCTGCGCGGTGCGGACGCGGCGTACAACGCCGGGGTGGCCCGGGAGCTGCTGGCCGGCGCGCCGGGGCCGGTGCGGGACGCCGTCCTGCTCAACGCCGCGGCGGCGCTGGCCGCCCTCGGCCGCCCGGATGGCGAACCGTCACGGTCGGACGTGCCGGTGGTGGCCGAGCTGCGGGAGGCCTTGCCGGTGGCGGCCGCGTCGCTGGACTCGGGCGCGGCCCGCGATGTCCTCGACCGGTGGGTGGCCAGCAGCCGGGAGCTGCGCCGCAGCGAGACGCGCGGACCGGCAACCGGCGGGTCCAGCCACCCAGCGTGAGCCGACACCCGACGCCGAGCCTGGACCGACGCCGAGCCTGGACCGACGCCGGCCCGAGGACGCAGCGGTCTCAGTCGGCGTCATCGAAGCCGAGGGCGAACGCCGCCTCGAGGTCGTGCTGGGAGTACGCCCGGAACGCGATGTGCGTCTCGGTGCCGAGCACCCCGGGGACCTTGCTCAGCCGGTCGGCGATGATCTCGGCGAGCTGCTCGTGCTGGCGGACCCGCACCATCGCGATGAGGTCGACGTCTCCGGTGACCGAATAGACCTCGGTGACCCCGTCGATGCCGGCGATGCCCTCGGCGACCTCCGGGATCGCGTCGACCGCGCAGGAGACCAGCACGATCGCCGTGATCACAACGGACCCCCTGCGGCGGTGGAGAGCGGAGCGGGCAGCCTAGTCTGCCGCGGCGGTCGGGCGAGGGGCCGGCGGGGCGCCCGTTGCTCGTCCGGCGCCGCGGTCGAGCCCGCGGCGCCGCCCTCGACCTGGAGGCCTATCCTCCCGGCCCCGCGGCCGGGGGAGCACCACGTCCCGTCGAGCTCGACCAGCCGGGTGTCGGCCGCGCCCAGCCAGCGCAGCACGCACTCCATCTCCTCCGCGGTCGCGCAGGGGGTGGGGCCACTGCCGGGCTCGACGGTCTCGGCGGTGACGATCAGCGCGTCGACGTAGGGCCGGGGGGCCGTCCCGCGTGGCACGGTGCCGGCGGCGACCAGCCGGCCGAACCGGACCACCGAAAGCTCCCAGCCGCCATCCGCCCGGGGCCGGGCCGCCACCAGCAGCCGGCACGCGGCGAGCGCGGTCAACCGCTGCATCCGGGCCGCGGCGCGGACGAAGGCGGTCAGCCGGTCCCGGTGCACGGCCGCATCCTCGAACCGCTCGACGGCGGCGAGCCGGTCGATCCGACGTCGCAGTGCCGTGACCACCGCCGCCGGATCCGCGGTGATGGCGAGCTCGGCGGCGGCAACGTGTGCGGCGTAGGCCGAGCGCGGCTCGGTGCCGTCACAGGGCGCTCCGCAGCGCCCCATCTCGGCCAGCACGCAGGCCGCCCCGGCGGGGGTCGCGGGCAGCCGGCCCGTGCACTGGCGCAGCCGGAACGCCTCGTGCAACGCCGCCCGGGCCTGCTCGGCGGAGCCGGCCGAGGCGAACGGACCGAGGTAGACCGCGCCGTCGGCGCGGTACGCGCGAACCACCGACAGCCGGGGAAACGCCTCCCTGGTCAGCTTCACCCAGACCGCACGCTCCGGGAATCGGGACCGCCGGTTGTAGCGTGGCTTGTGCTCCGCGATCAGGCGCAGCTCACGCACCTCCGCCTCGAGCCCGTGCGCGCAGGGCACCGCGTCGACGCGCTCGGCCAGCCCCACCATCTCGGCCATCCGGGTCCGCGGCTCCGAGGCCACGAAGTAGCCGCGCACCCGGCTGCGCACATCGGTGCTCTTGCCGATGTAGAGCGCGCGCCCACTCCCGTCGCGGAAGAGGTAGACGCCCGGCGCGTGCGGCAGCCCCTCCGCCAGATGGCGCTTGCGCGCCTGCTGCGGGCTGACCAACGCCGAAAAGGTGCGCAGCTCCTCCAGTGACTGCACGCCGAGACCGCCGACCCGGGCCAGCAGCGCGTGCAGCACATCGACGGTGGCCTGCGCGTCGGCCAGCGCGCGATGACAGGGAGACACCGAGGTGTGGAACAACCGCGCCAGCGTGGCCAGCTTGCAGTCCGGCGACTCGTCGCGGGTAAGGACGCGCCGGGCCAGCCGGGCGGTGTCGACCGAGTCGAAGCCAGGCCACGACGAGCCGGTCTGCTCGCAGGCCGCTCGGAGGAACCCCACGTCGAAGGGAGCGTTGTGGGCCACCAGCACCGCGCCGCGGGCGAACTCCAAGAAGGCCGCCAGCACCGAGCCCACCGGTGGGGCAGCGGCCACCATCGCGTCGGTGATACCGGTGAGGACGGCGATGAACGGCGGGATCGCGACCTGCGGGTTGACCAACGACGCGAAGGTGCCGAGCACCTCACCACCGCGCACCTTGACCGCACCGATCTCCGTGATCGCCCCGGTCTGCGGGGAGCCGCCGGTGGTCTCGAGGTCGACGACGACGAAGGTCACCTCACGCAGCGGCGTTCCCAGCTCGTCGAAGGAGCCCTGCCGGGCGACGAGCGCCTGCGGATGCGCGTCGGTGACCGGCGCGGAGACGCGGGGTTCTGCGGCGAGCGACCGGGCGGCGAGCGGCACGATCCGGACGCTAAGCGCCACCACCGACAGGATCGGGGTGCCTCGCCGATCGCAAGCAGTGTGAACGCAAGGCGTCCGGCCAGCCGGACGCTATGCCGACAGCGCCACCACCAGGGCTCGCAGCGCGATGACCGTGCCCACCACGACGATGACACTCGCTGTCACGAACGGCAGGAACCGGTACAGCTGCTGAGGCCAGCCGGAATGCCGTGGGCGGTCGAGCAGCCCTCGCGCCCGCACCAGCAGCAGACCTGCGGTGGTCAGCGTCGCCGCCATGCCGAGGCCGTAGCAGACCACGAGCACCACGCCGAACCACGTGCGGTGCAACGCGATCGCGCCCAGCAGCACGACCAGCGCCGACGGGCTGGGGACCATCCCGCCGGCGAAACCCATCGCGACGAGGTTCCGTCGGCTGGGCTGGGGCGCGACCTTCGTCGACCCGTGCGGATGGTCGTGGTGGTCGTGGGGGTCGTGCTGTTCGTCCGGGTGAGGATGCAGGTGCTCATGCGGGTGAGGATGCGAGTGCGGGTGCTCCGGGTCTGGGTCGAGCAGGGCGACGGAGCCGGTCACGGCGTCCATTGCCGGCTGCGCGGCCGGCCGCGGTCGAGACACCGGCCGCGGCGACGGGCCGTCGCTGTGCCCGCCGGGCCCGTGGCTGTGCCCGCCGGGTCCGTGGGAGTGCCCGCTGCGACCGCGGACGGCGTTGACGAGCAGGCCGACGCCGATCACGGCGAGCAACACGCCGCTGAGCATCCCGAGATAGGGGAACAGCCGCTCCGGCGCCAGGGTCGTGGAGATCGACAGGAGCACGCCCAGTGCGAGCACGCCAGCCGTGTGGGTGACCGTGACCGTCGTACCCACGGTGAGCGCGGACCGGAGCGAACCGTTGCGGCCGACGAGGTACGCCGCCATGACCGTCTTGCCGTGACCGGGTGCCAACGCGTGTACGGCTCCCAGCAGCAGCGCCAGCGCCACCGCCAGCAGGCCCAGGCCGAGGCCGAGGTGCTGGCGACCGACGAACTCGGTGAAGCGCGTAGTGAGCGCGTCCACGCCGCGGGGCAGGATCGCGCTGGCGCCGTCCTCCTGGCGGGTCGTCAGCCGGTCACCGCCGGGGCGCGCGCTGAGCTGGGCCGACCGCTGGTCGAGCGGCGACGTCAGCAGGTCCTTGGGGTAGGCCCGCAGCCGCTTGCTGGCGCTCGTCCGCGGGACGTCGCTGGTCGTGACCGTGGCGCCGTCACCGACCGCGGTGATCTCCCGCCAGCCGATCCGGTCCGCCAGGTTGGAGTTCACGTACCGGATCGCGGTAGCGGACCGCAGGTGCACCGCCGCTTGGAGCTGACAGGTCACCCTCGTGACCGGCAGCCCGGCCTGGCCAGGGGGCTGCGTGGCCGCGCTGCCCTCGACCCGCAGCGGAGCCGGCCGGCCGCCGACCCGCAGCTGCAGCCGGCCGGTGGACGCTCGACAGGTCGTCGCGGCCCAGGCGGCCAGCTCCGCCGGTGTGATCCGGCCGTCCGAGTTGGTGTCGATGCTGGCCCGCGCCTGGAAGGTCGGGATCTCGGCCATGTCGATGACGTAGTCCACCCGGACGGCGTCGGTGCCGATCTGCAGGCCGGAGTACTGGTTGACGGTGAAGTTGCCGAGCGGGTGTGCCGAGGCGGTGCCGGCGAGCAGGACGCTCAGCGCCGGGACCGTGGCGGCGAGCAGCAGCAGCCGGCGGATGGTCCTCATCCGGTCGTCGCCGGGACGCGGACGCCGAGGCGGCCGGCCAGCGCCCTGGCGGCCGGCAGGTCGCGCACGGTCAGGGCGGGGTTGATCCCGAAGGCCGTGCCGAGGTCGCTGCGGGCGGCAGCGGTGCGGCCGAGGTCGGCCTCGATGACGGCGCGGTGGTAGTAGAGCAACGCGTCGCGGGTGCCGTAGCGCAGCGCGGCGTCCGCCTCCGACAGGGCCGCGGCCGGCTGCCCGACCTGGCGCAGCGCCCAGCCCAGCACATCGTGAGCGTAGAGGGTGGGCCGCGCGGCCAGCGCAGTGCGGGCCATGCTCACGAGGCCGGCGGTACGCGCGCCCGGGTCGCGCGCGTGGTCGGCCTCGAAGCGGGCGCTCTCGAAGTCGAGCCGCACGCCGTTGGCCTGCTGCAGACGCTCGATCGTCCGGACGAGGTCGTACTGCTGAGCGGCCGCCGCCGGGCGGCCCAACGCGGTCAGCACGTCGCCGTAGAGGGCGATCGTGTCCGGCAGCGGGAGTCGGGTGGCCACGGCCTGCAGCCGGGCGGCGGCGGCGGCCAGCTGGCCCCGCGCCGCCTCGATCCGGGCGATGCCGACCTCGGCCGGCCCGTACGCCGGGACCTTGCGCAGCGCCTGCTGGTAGGCCGCCGCCGCGTCGGTGAGCTGGCCCGAGCCGCGCAGCAGGTCACCGAGCAGCGCCTGCACATAGGCGACGTCCGCGGCCGAGCCAGCGCCGGCGACCACCGCCGAGGTCATCGCCGAGATCGCTCCGCTCGTGTCGCCGAGCAGCTCGCGGAGGTAGGACACCCGGGCGTAGCTGGCCAGCGTCGGCTTCAGGTCGATCATCCGCTGCACCGAGACGGCGGCGGCGGCGTACTGGCCGAGCTCGACCTGCGCGTCGACGATGACGCCTTCGGCGTCGGCGGAGGCCGGGTCGGACCCGGCCGCCCGGCGGCCCAGGGCCAGCGAACCGGCGAAGTCGTGGCGGTAGTTGGCGAGCAGCGCCAGCCCGATGGTGGTGCGCAGGTCGTTCGGGCGCAGCCGGGCGCTGCGCTGGAAGGCCTCGTCGGCCTTGGTGTAGTAGGTGGGGTCGGCGGTCTGCCGGGCCATACTCAGGTAGCCGACCGCGAGCGCGGTCAGCGCGTCGGCGTTCTTCGGGTCGACGCGGAGCACGCTCTGCGCGCGGGCGATCTGCGCCGGCGTGGTGTTCGACTCGTGCACCGGGCGGGTGGCCGCGGTCGGGTCGCCCGAGCCGGCGAGAACGAATCGGGCCAGCGCCGCGAGGACGACCCCGGCGAGCAGCAGGACCGCGATGACCGGGCGGCGGCGACCCCTCGCGGGAGGTCCGGCGTGCCGGACCTCCCGCTCGGGTCGTAGCTGGGAGAGCATCATGACGGACGAGCTATCCGATCAGGGCTTGATCGGGATCGTCATGGTGCTTCCCGGTGTGCCGTGCGTGTCCTGGTATCCCTGCCACGGGGTGGCGACGTACGGGAAGTGGGACATGAACTGCTTGTCGTTGTAGTTCACGCCGTCACCGAGGTCGTTGTTCGGCGAGACGTTGTACTTCGGGGTGAACGGCGTGCCACCGGCGACCGCGCGGAGCTCGATGTCGGTGACGTCGTCGGCGAGCCGGCGACCGTTCGGGAAGCCGGCGAGGTCGCCGCCGAGGACGCCCAGCGGGCTGGCCTTGGCCGTCGGCGTGGCGGGCACGCCGAGGTTGAGCCGGAGCTCCTCGGCGGGGGTGACGTTCGGCGGCATGGTCAGACCTGAGATGCCGGTCAGGAAGATCGCCACCAGGTCATTGCGCGGAGCCGGAGGCGTCTTCACGCCCGAGTACAGGGCGGAAATGAGGTGACCCAGCTCGGGGTCGAGGACGTACTCAGCGAACTGCCCGTCGTCCGAGGGCTGCGAGCTGTTCCAGACGTCCTTGTCCTTGAGCGGGATGACGACCTCGTTGATCAGCGGGCTGCCCAACCGGGAGACCTGCACCCAGTTGCCGCTGTTCATCGGGGCGCCACCGGTGGTGGACAGCACCCGGGTCTGCCGCCGGTAGGTCGTGCTCCAGACACCGATGACCGCGTTGCTGGCCTTCGGGCCGCTGACCATCTGGCCGTCCTTGGTGACCGCGGACATCGGCACCTGGATGGCGATGCTGTTCACGTTGTACCCACCGAGGCCGTCCTTGCCGCGCACCGGCTGGCTGCTCGGCGCGGGAGCGTAGGCCTGCTTGAACGGCCGCAGCTGACCCAGGTCGAAGATCGAGCCCACGTCGACGAAGAACGGGTCGTCCCGCTGTCCGGCGAAGCTGCGCACGCCGTACTTGCTGAGCCGGACCGCCGACTGCGCGAGCTGGTCGTAGTTCGGCGTGGAGACCGGACCGACGTTGTTCGGCGGTACCGGCAGTCCGGAGACCGTCCACTGCATCGCGCCGTGCTCGCTGCGCGTCATGGAGTAGGTCTGGCGGAGGTTGTAGTTCGGGTCGTTCAGCGACGTGATCGGCCCGGTGGCGTACAGGAACGTGTTCGGGTTCATGATCTGGGTCTGGAACCGGAAGTCGTACGTGATGTCCGGTACCGCGTCGCCGTTGTTGTCGATGTTGATGCGGTACAGGACGTCGTCGCCGAACCGGTAGAAGTTCGGGCCGCCCGCCGGGTCCTCGAACGGGATGAAGTCGGCGATCAGGTTGACGTGCCCCGGCTTGTCCGGCGACACGAAGGCGTAGACGTCGGTGTTGTCCGCCACCGGGTCCTGGCTGATCAGTGGCGCCTCGCGGTGACTGGACGCGTTGGCGGGTGCCACCGCGGCCAGCGCCAGGACGGCGCCGACGGTCGGGACGATCGCGATGCGACCGGCCCTTCTAATCTTGGGATTCACCATATGCTCCTCGGCTGTTGCTCGGGATGCTGTGTGCGCGGCCGGTGCACCGTTCGGGAGCGGCGACCGGGTCAGGCCCCGGCGATGGCGGCCGGGTGCTGCGGATGGTCGAGGAAGCTGCGGGATCGCCGCCGCTCCGTACCGACCGGGGCCGTGCTAGGAGCCGCCCTCCGTTCCCCCTGCGCCATCACGGATGATTCCGAACACCCGCCAGCGACCGCCCACGGGGGCGAGCGCGACGGAGAACGAGTCGGCCGGACCGGTGACCGGTACCAGCCTCGCCCAGAGCCCGACACCCGAGCCGTAGGCGGCGGTGAAGGCCTGGGTGCGCGGACCCTCGACGAGCGGCCGCACCGAGCCGGCCCGCCAGTTGCCCGGCTTGGTGCACGGGTACTGGCCGAACACGACGTCGCCGGTGAGGTCGGGGCCGACCTGGAACGCCTCGGCGGCGGTGCTGTCGCACTGGCTGACCTCGGCCAGCCATTGCGCCGCCGCCTGCGCCGCCGGAGCGTCCGACGGCAGCACCGGGGTCAGCGTCACCGGGTCGGGCAGCACCCGCCAGCCAGCGGGGGTGCGCAGCGCACGATAGGTGGCCCGGACGCTGTCGGGTACAAAGCCGACGATCAGGTCGAGCCGCCCCTGCTGGGTGATCTCGGTGCGTACGTCGGCGCTGCCCCCGGCGCCGGCGGGCGTGGCGGCCGCCGTGAACCGCACCGGTCGAGGCCGGCTCAGCTGGCCCGCACGCCACACCGCGAGGGTGGAGAACGCCTGCCTGGCCACCGGCGCGAGCAGTGCGTACGCCGTCGCGTCGTCGCCGCGTTGCCGGGCAGCGAGGTAGGTCGCTACCGCGGTGCCCGGGTCGCGGCCCGCGGCCGGGGCGAGGGCAACCGCGGCCGGCGTGATCGGCGCCGCCGATGCCGGGCCGCCCGGCAGCTTCAGGGACTTCACCGAGGGCGGGTGCGGCTGGTACGCCGGGCCGCCCGCGTGGTCCAGATGAGCCCAGCCGCCCACGCCGGCCAGCGCGGTGACCAGCGCGAGCGGTGCGACCAGCTGCGGCCGGAGCCACCCGCTCAACCTGGACCGGGCCGGCGGTGCGGCCGGAGCCGGCCGCTCGAGTGTGGCGCCCTGCTGCTCGCCCATGCGCGCCTCTCCGTGGTTCCGGCGTCTCATTGCGGCATCCATTCGCCTGGGCGGCACCGTCGGATTGCCTGTGGGCAGCGATTAGTGCGAGGCCGCGTAGTCCGAAACGGCCATGGCCGCGGCCTTATCAGCCGACCGTGCTCAACCGGTTGCACTGCGTGCAAGGGAAGGCCGCGTGTGCGGCGCCGGTCGCGGCGTACCAGCACGTAGCCTTGGCCCATGAGTGAGGCGGCGGCGGCAACGCCGGCGGATCCCGGCCCCGGTCCCGCCGCGGAGCTCGGCCGGGCCCCAGGGGCGGAGCCCGGGCCCGGGCTGTCCCGCACCGTGCGGACCCGGGTCGTGGGCCTCGCCGCCGACCGGTTGGGCGTGCTGCCGGCCGAGGAGATCCCGCCGATGCTACGGCCGTTCGCGCGGTTCACTCCGGCCAAGCGAGCCCGCCTGGCCGCACCGGCCCTGGCCGTGGCGCTCGAGACCGATCCGTTGTTCCGGCAGCGGGTGGCCGAGGGTGTCCGGGCGGACCTGCCCGAGCTGGCGGCGGCCGTGCAGAACGGCTCGGTGCCGGCCGCCGCCGCCCCGGAGGACCTGGCCGCCGTGGCGTACCTGCTGCGGCCACCCGGCTGGGAGGAGCAGGTGCGGGCCGCCGGCGAGCTGGCGAACGAGGCCGTGGCCAGCCAGCTGGCGTCGGCCTCCGGCGCCGTTGCCGACCGGCTTCGCGAGCAGCTCGTCGCGGCCCGGACCGCGGCCCGAGCAGAGACGAGCCGGCTGCGGGCCGAGATCGCGGCCCTGCGCTCGGAGGCGGAGGAGCTGCGTCGGCGGCTCCGGGAGGCGACCGAGCAGGCCCGTCGGGCCGAGCGCTCGGCCGCTGAGGCGGTCGCGGTGGCCCGGCAGGGGCAGGCCGCAGCCGGCGTCACGGCCGCCACGGCCGAGGCGGAGAGCCGGCGGCTGCGGGTTCGCGTCGAGGCGGCCGCAGACACGGCGAGACGAGCCGTCCGGGAGGGCCGCAGCGCCGACGGCATCCGGCTGCGGCTCCTGCTCGACACGGTGGTGGAGGCGGCCACCGGGCTACGCCGGGAGCTGGCGTTGCCGGCCGGGACCGGCCGACCGGCGGACCTCGTCGGCACGGGGGAGGGCGCGGCGGCCGCCCCGACCGGGGTGGTTGTGCGCGGTCTGGCCGACGACGACCCGGCGCTGGTCGACCAGCTGCTCGCGCTGCCCCAGGTGCACCTTGTCGTCGACGGCTACAACGTGACCAAGCTCGGGTACGGCGGGCTGCCGCTGGAGACCCAGCGGCTGCGGCTGGTGACCGGGCTGGCCGCCCTGGCGGCCCGGACGAACGCCGAGGTGACCTGCGTGTTCGACGGCGGCGAGCGGACCGCTCCGATCGCTCCGGCGACGCCACGCAACGTGCGTGTCTTGTTCAGCGCCGCCGGCGAGACCGCCGACGAGCTGATCCGTCGGCTGGTGCGGGCCGAGCCGCCGGGCCGTCCGGTGGTCGTGATCTCCACCGATCGGGAGGTGGCCGACGGGGTCCGCCAGGCCGGCGCCCGGCCGTTGCCGTCGCTGGCGCTGCTGCGTCGCCTCGAGCGCGGCTGACCCGGGGCCCCGGCCTCGGGTGGGCGGAAACTGTCGGTGCCCGTCCCTAGCCTGCCGGGAGCCGGCGTCACCGCCGATCCGGGGCAGCGAAGGAGTACGACGTGCTGATCGACTGTGCGGGCTGTGCCGGTCGCGGGTTCGCCTGCGGAGACTGCGTGGTGAGCGTGCTGCTCGGGGCGGCGCCTGCGGGGGTCGAGCTCGACGAGGCGCAGCGCGTGGCGCTGCGGGTGCTGGCCGACGGCGGACTCGTGCCGCCGCTACGGCTGGTGCCGGGCCGGCCCGCCCACGGCGATGCCGCCGCCAGCTGAGATCGCCTGAAGAACAAGGCGCTGTTCACAAGCCGGTCGGCTGCGGTTTGCCTTCGCCGGACCGGCCCCCCTAGGGTGCCGGGTGGCCGGATCGTTCCGACAGTCACCTGAGTCGCGGTGACGGCGACCAGCCACCGCCGAGTTCGGTGCGTGCCGTCAGGTGCCACGGGAGCCGGGGACCCAAGGTTTTGGGGTGAATCAGCGCCACTCGCGCTGTAGGGCGTACTTCCCGCCCGAACCCGTCAGCTGACCTGGTAGGCGGTTGAGGAAGTAAGGAGAGCCGCTTCGTGGCGTCCCCCTCTGTGATGCGCGCCGGTCGGCTGGTGGGTGCCGTCGGCGCCGCCGTTGTCCTGTCGGCCGGTGTGCTACCGACTACGCACAGTCACGCCGACCCCCGACCGGGCGCCGCGGCGGTGCAGCAGGCCGTCGGTGCCCTTCAGCTCAAGGTAGACCTTGCCGTCGAGGACTACGACGCCGCCCGGGTCAGCCTCGGGGCCGCCAGTGCCCGCCTGACCAGGACGCGCCGCGACGTCGACCGACAGCGCGAGATCACTGCGGCGTTACGCCGCCAGCTGGGCGCGATGGCCGCCGCGGCGTACCGCTCCAGCGGCACCGGCGACGTCGTGACGCTGCTGCTCACCGGAGATCCTCGGGACTTCCTGGAGCGGGCGGCCTCGCTGAACCAGATCGCCCACGGCCAGGACGACCAGATCCGGTCGTTCCTGGCCGCCGATCGGGCGCTGAGCTCGGCTCAGGCGGCCGCGCGCGCTGCGGTGCGGCGCGCCCAGACGCTCGAGCGGACCATGCGGTCGCGCCGCGACACGATCGTCGCCTCGCTGCGGGACGAGCAGGGGATGCTGGCCCGGCTGCAGGGCGGCGAACGGGCGGCGCTGCAGGCCCGCGAGGTCGCTGCCGACCGAGCGTCCCGGTCGACGACCCGAAGCATGATCGCCAGCACGCTGGCCGACCTGCCGGCCTCCGGCCGAGCGGCCGTGGCGGTCCGCTTCGCCTACGCCCAGCTCGGCAAGCCCTATCAGTGGGGGGCGACCGGACCCGGCTCGTATGACTGCTCGGGGCTGACGATGGCGGCCTGGGCGGCCGCCGGCGTGTCGCTGCCGCACTCCTCGCGAGCCCAGTTCGGGTCCGGTCAGCACATCGCGCAGGGTGCCCTCCGCCCCGGTGACCTCGTCTTCTACGGCAGCCCGATCCACCACGTCGGGATCTACGTCGGCGGCGGCATGAAGATCGCCGCACCGCACACGGGTGACGTCGTGAAGATGCAGAGCGCGTTCCGTGGCGACTTCGTGGGGGCGGTTCGCCCCTGACCTCTCGGTGGCCGCGGCGGCCCGCTTGTCCGCGGGTCGGTCCGGGCGACAGACTCGCAGCCGGTCCGCACCACCATCGGCCGTCAGGAGGCCTCCGTGCGTGAAGTGCACGCCGTCGCGGTCAGTGAGGACGGCTCCGCGCTGCTGCTCGCCACGACGCCGGACGGGTCAGCGACGTTCCGGCTCGGGCTCGACGAGCGGGTGCGCGAGGCGCTGCGCCGGCCGGTCACCGCCGGGTCCGGACGCGCCGCTGGCGGCGCGTCCCCCCGCGAGATCCAGGCCCGGCTCCGGGCCGGCGCCGAGGTCGCCGAGCTCGCAGCCGAGTTCGGCGTACCCGAGGAGCGGCTGGAGCCCTACGCCGCGCCGGTGCTAACCGAGCGCGCCCGCGTGCTCGAGGACGCCCTGGCCGCCCGGATGAGCCGGCCGCAGCGGGGCCCGTCAACGCTGCCGCTCGGCGCCGCCGTGAAGTCGCGGCTGCCAGAGCTCATCGGCGGCCAGCCGGAGGCGGTCGAGTGGTCCGCCCGCCGTACCGAGGCGGCCACCTGGGTGGTGCGGTTCCGGTATGCCGGCGACGGCGCGGTCGGCTCCGCCGAGTGGGGTTGGGATCGCTCGGCGCACTCGCTGATACCGCTGGACGCCGCCGCCGCCGAGCTCGGCCATGTCGGCTTGCGCCGGGACCGACCAGCCACGGCCGCTGCGGCGACCACGGCCGGCCGGTTGTCGACCGACTCCGGTGGCCCGGTCCGCCCGGATGCGCCGGCGACCGGTGGGGCGGAGGTGCCGAGCCGGATCGCCAAGGCCGGACGCCGGGCCGCGGTCCCGGCCTGGGCCGACGTGTTGCTGGGCGTCGGCGGGCCGGCAGAGCCGGCCGTTGGTCCCGGCAGCGGTAGCGCCACCGGCTGACGACGACACCCGCCCCGGTCCGGCGCCCGTAGACTCCGGCGGGTGGGCTCCGCCAACCGGGCGCGACGAGCACCGCGCTCGCTGGTGGCCGGCCTGCTGGCTGTGATCACCGTGGCGCTCGGGGTGTCGGGCTGGGCCGTGGCCTGGCCGGCGTCCGGGCGGCCGACCGGCCCGCGGGCGGAGTCTGCGTCCCGGCCCCGGGTGCTGCCCGGGCCGATCGACCGGGCCAGCGGCGCCCGTACCGCCACCGCCGTGGCCGCTCTCCTCGACCACCGTGCCGCCGCGGTGCTGCGGCGCGACCGGGGGGCCTTCCTCGCCTCGGTGGATCCGGTGGCCACGCCGTCGGCGGGGTCCTTCCGGCAGCGGCAGGCGGCGCTGTTCGACAACCTGGCCGGCGTTCCGGTCGGGTCCTGGTCCTACGACTTCGACCCGGCCAGTGCCCGCACCGTGCCGGCGGCGGTGAGACAGCGGTACGACGCAGCGGTCTACGCCCCCGACGTGGTGCTCGTCCACTACCGGTTGCGCGGTTTCGACGCCATGCCGACGACGACCGCGGCCTACCTGACGTTCGTCCGTCGGGCCGGTCGCTGGTACCTCGGCGGCGACAACGACTTCACCGCGGCCGGGCTGCGCACCGGTCGGGACCTGTGGGACTTCGGCCCGGTGCTGGCCGTCTCGGGCCGGGCCAGCCTGGTCCTCGGCCATCCCGCGGAGCGGGGGATGCTCCCCGGTCTGCGTGACGTCACCGACGCGGCGGTGCCGCGAGTCACCGCGGTCTGGGGGGCGGGCTGGGCCCGGCGGGTGGTGGTGGAGGTGCCGGGCAGCTCGGCCGAGCTGGCGGAGATCGTCGGGCAGAAGACCGACCTCAGCCGCATCGCGGCCGTCGCCACGGCCGAGCTCGGCGGCAACCGGCACTCGGCCGGTCCGGTCGGTGACCGGGTGCTGGTCAACCCGCCGAACTTCGCCACGCTCGGCGCGATCGGCCGCCGGGTCGTGCTCACCCATGAAGTGACGCACGTGGCCACCCGGGCGGCGACCGGCTCGGGGCTGCCGACCTGGCTCGTCGAGGGCTTCGCCGACTACGTCGCCTATCTGCACTCCGGCGTACCGGTCAGGGCCGCCGCCGCCGAGCTCGCCGTGGACCTGCTGGCCGGCCGCCGGCCGGCGGCGCTGCCGGCCGACGCCGAGTTCGCCGGCAGCAACCCGGCGCTCGCCCAGGCCTACGAGAAGTCGTGGCTGGCCTGCCGGCTGATCGCCGAACGGGTCGGCGCCGCCGGCCTGGTGCGGTTCTACCGGCTCGCCGGCGGCCGCGCGGGGAACGCCGCGCCGGCCGCTCGGCAGCGGCAGGTCAGGCAGGCGTTCGGGGTGGTGCTGCACAGCTCGCCGGAGGCGTTCACCGCGGCCTGGCGCGGCTACCTGCTCGCTGCGCTGGCATGACCAACGGCGCGCGGCTGCCCGCGCTGCTCGCGCTGCTCGTCCTCGGCGGGGCGCTGACCGCGGTGCTCGTCGGCACGACCCCGTGGTCGCCGCTTCCGGGACCGGTGCCCGGCGGCCGGGTCGCGGTGTCGGCGCGCCACGACTTCACCGCCGCGGAGATCGCCCGGGAGGACGCCTACCACCGGGCGGTCCGGCCGCCGGCGTACGCGTCACTGCTGGCCGCGCTGGGCGCCGCGGCGGCGCTCGGGCTGACCCCGCTCGGGGCCCGGCTGGTGACGGCGGCCGGCCGGCCGCTGGGCGGGAGCTGGATCGCGGACGCCGTCGCCGGTGGCCTCGCGGTCGCGCTGACGGCCCGGCTCGCGGCGGTCCCGTTCGACGCATGGGCGGAGGTGGTGCTGCGCCGCTACGGGCTGTCCACCCAGTCCTGGTCGGGATGGTCCGCCGACCAGCTCCGCGGCCTGGGCATCGGTGCGGCGCTGCTGGTCGCCGTCCTGCTCGCGTTCTTCGCCCTCGCCCGGGCCCGGCCGCAGACCTGGTGGCTGCCGGCGTCGGTCGCCGGCGCGGCCATGGCGCTAGTGCTGTCCTTTGCCTACCCGGTGGTGGTGGAACCGATCTTCAACACGTTCCGCCCGCTGTCCGCCGGGCCGCTGCGCACGTCGCTGCTGCAGCTGGCCGCCCGGGACCGGGTGCCGGTGAAGGAGGTGCTGGTCGCGGACGCGTCCCGACGGACCACCGCGCTCAACGCCTACGTCTCCGGCTTCGGGCACACCCGGCGGATCGTGCTCTATGACACGCTGCTGCGCTCCGCCTCCGTCGGGGAGGTGCGGCTGGTCGTCGCCCACGAGCTCGGTCACGCCAAGCGGCAGGACGTGCTGCACGGAACGGTCGAGGGAGCCCTCGGCACGGCCGCGGCGGTGTGCCTGCTGTTCCTGCTGCTCGGCTGGCAGCCGCTGCTCCGGCGGGCCGGCGTCACCGGGGCCACCGACCCCCGCTCGGTGGCGTTGCTGCTGCTGCTGGTCGCGCTGCTCGGCACCGTCACCGGACCGGTGCAGAACCTGATCAGCCGCCGGATCGAGGCACGGGCCGACGTGCACGCGCTGGACCTGACCCGCGACCCGCTGACCTTCGCCGCCAGCGAGCGCCGGCTCTCACTGCGCAACCTCTCCGACCTGGACCCCAACCCGGTGGTGTACGGGCTGTTCGCCGACCACCCCACCGGCCCGCAGCGCATCGCGCTCGCCCGCGACTGGGCCCGGCTGCACCACGTCGCGGCACCGCCGCCCCGCGGGCCGGGTTGAGCGGTGCGGACCCTCGTCGTGACGAACGACTTCCCGCCCCGGCCGGGCGGGATCCAGGCGTTCGTGCACGCGCTCGCCAGCCGGCTACCCGCGGCGGAGGTGGTGGTCTACGCCCCCGCCTGGTCCGGGGCCGCCGCGTTCGACGCCCGGCAGCACTTCCCGGTCGTCCGGCACCCGACCTCGCTGATGCTGCCGGTGCCGGCGGTGCGTCGTCGGGCCGACGCGGTGGCGCGGGCCGAGGGCTGCGACACGGTGTGGTTCGGCGCGGCCGCGCCACTGGGGCTGCTGGCGCCGGCGTTGCGCCGGTCCGGGGCGCACCGCGTCGTTGCCTCGACGCACGGTCACGAGGCCGGCTGGGCGGCGCTGCCCGCAGCCCGCAGCCTGCTGGGGCGGATCGGGCGCTCGGTCGAGGTCATGACCTACCTGGGCGAGTACACTCGGACCCGGATCGCCCCCGCTCTGGGCCGGTACGCCGACCGGCTGGTCGCGCTGCCGCCCGGGGTGGACGCCGAGATGTTCCGCCCCGGCTCCGACGGCCGGGAGGTGCGTCGGCACCTGCGCCTCGCCGACCGACCGGTCGTCGTCTGCGTCGGCCGGCTGGTGCCGCGCAAGGGCCAGGACGTGCTGATCCGGGTGCTGCCGGCGCTGCGCCGGCGGATCCCGGGCGCCGCGCTGCTCCTCGTCGGCGCTGGCCCGGACGAGGCGCGGCTACGCCGACTGGCCTCGACCCTCGGGGTGGCCGGCGACGTCCGCTTCGCCGGCTCGGTGCCGTGGGCGGAGCTGCCGGCCTACTACGCCGCCGGTGACGTGTTCGCGATGCCGTGCCGCACCCGCCGGGGCGGGCTCGACGTGGAGGGCCTGGGCATCGTCTACCTGGAGGCGTCGGCCACCGCCCTGCCGGTCGTGGCCGGCCGGTCGGGCGGCGCCCCGGACGCGGTCATCGACGGGCGGACCGGACAGGTGGTCGACGGCCGATCGCCGCCGGCGGTCCTCGACGCCGTCGCGGGTCTGCTGGCGGACCCGGTCCGGGCCGCCGCGATGGGTGCCCAGGGACGGGCCTGGGTGGAGCGGGCCTGGCGCTGGGACGTGCTCGCGGGCCGGCTCCGCCAGCTGCTGCGCGGGGAGCCGGCGGGGCCGGGCTAGCAGACCTCGCCGGGCATCGTCCGGTCCGGATGCCCGGCGTCGTGGGGCGACGGCTCGACCGGTGCCCGCAGCAACCCGACACGTAGGGCGGTCATGAGCGCCTGCGCCCGGTTCGCCGCGCCGAGCTTCTCGTACAGCTTCGAGATGTGGGTCTTGGTCGTCGACTCGCTGATGAACAGCTGGCGCGCGATCGCGGCGACCGGCAGCCCATTGGCCAGCAGTCGCAGCACCTCCCGCTCCCGCGGGCTGAGCTGCGGACCGCTCGGTGCCAGCCGCCGGCGCATGGCCGCGGCCAGGTCGGCGGCCGCGAACGAGGTCGGCGAGGTCGCCGCGTGCCGAGCCGCGCTCAGCACGTCGGCGGCGGGGGCGTCCTTGGCGACGAACGCGGACGCGCCGGCCTCCAACGCGGCGAACAGCTGCTCGTCGCCGGCGTACATCGTCAACATCACGATCCCCAGCTCCGGCCGGTTCCGACGCATCTGCCGGGCCGCCTCGATGCCGCTCCCGTCCGGGAGCTGTACGTCGAGCACCACCACCTGCGGGTTCAGCGACCCCAGGGCGGTCAGCGCGTCGGTGACGGACCCGGCCTCGCCGACCACCTCGAAGGCTCCGTCGCGTTCGAAGGCTCGGCGCAGCCCCTGACGGATCAGGTCATGATCGTCGACGAGCAGGACGGTGGTCGACATGCGGCTCCTGTACTGGTTCCCCCGTGAGTTTCCCTTTTCGCCGCTGGTCGCCCACCTCCTGCTCGGAACCCCCGATCGGGCCGATGGCCACCACCACCCGGGTGCCGGTCGGGCGCCGCCCGACGATCTCGAGCGACGCGCCGAGCCGCGCGGCCCGTTCCCGCATGATCTCCAGCCCGTAGCTGCCGGCGCGCCGTACCGTCGGCAGCCCGCGGCCGTCGTCCTCGACGAGAAGCCGGGCGTACGGCGGCTGGACCGCCAGCGAGACCCACAGGTTGCTCGCGTGGGCGTGCCGACGGGCGTTGTGGATGGCCTCCTGCGCCACCCGCAAGAGCTCGGCCTCGGCCTCCGGCGCCAGCCGTACCGGCGTCTCGTCCAGGCTCAGATGTACGGTGAGCGACGAGGTGGCGCCGACCCGGCGGACGTAGTCGGACAGGGCCGCGCCGAGACCACCGTGCTGCTCGACGTCGCTGCGCAGGTCCAGGACCGAGAGCCGCAGCTCCTTGATGATCCGGCTCAGCTCGACCCGCAGCTCGCGGAGCCGGCCGGGCAGGTCCGGCGCCCCCTGCCCGGCGGCTGCGGCCAGGTCGTCGACGGCGTAACCGACCGAGGCCAGCTCCTGGGCGATCCCGTCGTGGATCTCCCGGGCCAGCCGCCGGCGCTCCTCCGCGGTCGCCACCGCCCTGACGTCGTCGAAGAGCAGCGCCGTCTCCAGCGGGAGGGCCGCCGCGACGGCGACCGCGTCGGCGGCGCGGACCACCTGCTGGGGGTACGCGCGCTTGCGGTCGGTCTCCAACGCCACCAGGCCGAACGTGCGCAGCCCGAGTCGCAGCGGCAAGGCCAGCGCGGTTCCGGGCCCGGCCGGCCCCGACCGGGCCGGGTGCCGGCCGGCGCGGCGCTGCGGGGCCTGGGTGACCCAGGCCTCGGCCAGCGCGCTGTCCGCGCCGACGTCGACCAGCCAGTCGACCCGGTCGACGCCGGCGGTGGCCAACGGCACCAGCCGCTCCGAGCCGGAGCGGACGTAGACCGCCGCCCGGTCGTAGGGCGCGACATCGGCCAGCGTCGCGAGCAGCGCTCGGGCCAGCGTCGCGGAGTCGAGTCCGGCGCTGAGCTCCCGGACGACCCTACGGAGCTGGGAGAGCAGTCGGTAGGCCGCCGCGTACGACGCCTGCGGGCGGGCCCCCTCGGTCACCGTCGGACCGAACCACGGTGGTCGCGACCGGCACAACGGAGGTCGCTCACGCGCCGTAGATGGCCTCGATCTCGGCGCCGAACTCCGCCGCGACCACCGCCCGCTTCACCTTCAGGCTCGGGGTGAGCTGGCCGCCCTGCTCGGTGAAGTCGACCGGCAGGATGCGGAACCGCTTGATCGCCTCCGTCCGCGACACCGCACGGTTCGCGTCGTCGACCGCGGCCTGGATCTCGGCCCGCAGGTCCGGGTCGTCGCGCAGGTCCCCGGCGGTCACGCCCCGCGGCTTGCCATGCGCGGCGGCCCAGCCGGGCAGCGCGTCCGGGTCGAGCGTGATCAGGCAGCCGACGAAGGGTTTCTGGTCGCCGACCACCATGCACTGGCTGACCAGCGCGGCGGCCCGCAGCCGGTCCTCGAGCACCGCCGGCGCCACGTTCTTGCCACCCGCCGTGACGATGAGCTCCTTCTTGCGTCCGACGATGCGGAGAAAGCCGTCGTCGTCGAGCGCACCGAGGTCGCCGGTGCGGAACCAGCCGTCGCCGAGCGCCTCCGCCGTCGCCTCCGGGTTGCGCCAGTACCCGCCGAACACCACATCGCCCTTGATCAGCACCTCGCCGTCGTCGGCGATCCGCACCGCGGCGCCGGGGATCGGCCGGCCCACGGTGCCGATCCGCTGGGAGGTCGGGAGGTTGAACGTCACCCCGGCCGAGGTCTCGGTCAGGCCGTACCCCTCCAGCACGGTGACGCCGACACCGCGGAAGAAGTGCGCCAGCTGAGGGCCGAGCGGGGCGCCGCCGGAGACCGCGTAGCGGAGCCGGCCACCGAGCGCCGCGCGCAGCCGGCCGTACACCAGCCGGTCCAGCAGCGCGTGTCGCAGCCGCAGCGGCAGCGGCGGGCCACCGGTGTCCAGGGCCCGGCTGTAGGCGACCGCGGTCCGGTCGGCCAGATCGAAGATCGCCCCCTTTCGCTCGGCGTGCGCCCGGGTCGTCGCCGAGTTGTAGATCTTCTCGAAGACACGGGGGACGGCCAGCACGAACGACGGCCGGAAGCTGAGCAGGTCGGCGGGCAGGTCGGCGATGTCCGGCGTGTGGCCGAGCTGCACGCGGGCGGCCATGCAGCCCACCTGGATCGCCCGGGCCAGCACGTGCGCGAGCGGCAGGAACACCAGCGTGCTCCCGACGAAGACCTCGGGCGCCGCATCGGTGACCGCGGCCTCGGCGAGCAGGTTGCCGTGGGTCAGCTCGCAACCCTTCGGGCGGCCGGTCGTGCCCGAGGTGTAGATCACGGTGGCGAGCGACGCCCGGTTGAGCGCGGCTCGTCGGACGGCGACGGACTCGGTGCCGGCTGCGGACCCACGGGCCGCGAGGTCGGTGAGGTCACCCGCCTCGATCCGCCACACCTCGCGCAGCTCCGGCAGGGCCGCCCGTACCGCGGCGACCGTGTCGGCGTGCGCCTCGCTCTCCACGATGACGGCGATCGCGCCGGAGTCGCCGAGCATCCAACGGACCTGCTCCGCGGACGACGTCTCGTAGACCGGCACGCTGACCGCGCCCGCGGACAGGATCGCGTAGTCGCACAGCGTCCACTCGTAGCGGGTGCGGGAGAGCAGCGCCACCCGGTCGCCGGGGCCAACGCCGGCGCTCACCAGCCCGGCCGCCAGCGCCAGCACCTCGGCGGCGAACGTGGCGCAGCTGACCGGCTGCCACTCTCCGGCCACCTTGCGGGCGAACAGCGGCGCGTCCGGCGCCTCCGCCGCGTGCCGGAACACCGGGTCGGTCAGGTTGCTCTGCGCTGGTACGACGGTGATCGCCGCAACCTCGTACTCCCGCACGCCAGCGCTCCCGGTTCGCAGTCGAGGCTTTGGCTGACAGTAGCGGCCGGGCCGTCGGGTCGCGGCTGCCTCGCCGCGGCCGTACTCGCCATACTCGCCCGGTGCCGTGGGTCGACCTGATCGACGAGACGTTCATCGTGGCCGAGCCACGCGTCATCGCGGCGCACGTCCACGACCCGGACCTGTGGCGGCGGTGGTGGCCCGAGCTCGACGTCACCGTGGCGCAGGATCGTGGCGAGGCCGGGCTGCGGTTCACGGTCAGCGGCGCCTTCGTCGGCACCAGCGAGATCTGGCTGGAGCCGTTCGGCGACGGGGTGATCCTGCACTACTACCTGCGGGCCGAGCCGGTCCGGTCGGGGCGGCGCGTCGACCGGGTGCGCCGGCGGCATGCCGTCGCCGTCAAGTCCGCGGTGTCCGGGCTCAAGGACGCCCTGGAGGCCGGCCGGCCGGCCGGCACCGGCCGGCCGGGGTTCAGTCCGGCGCCGGAGCTGCCGACGACGGAGCGGTGAGCCTGCTGTCCTGCCCCGGCTGCGCTGCCCGGCTGCCGCCCGGTGCCACCTGGTGCTCGCTGTGCTTCACCGACCTGCCGACCGCACCGGCTCAGCGGCTCGCGGTCGGCGCCGAGGTCGCCGGGTCCCGCCCCGCAGCGGCCGGCGGAACCCCCACGGTCGTCGTCCCCGGCGCGGAGTGCTGGCCCTGCACCCGCTGCGGCGGCGCCGCTCCGCTGGCCGCGCCGTCCTGCCCGAGCTGCGGGGCAGCGTTTCTCGCCGGGCTCAGCGGGACCGCCGGATCCGACGGCGGTGCGGTCGACCGGTTCGTCGCCTTACCCCCCGCCACCCGGCTGGCGGTCGCCGCCGGCCTCGGCCTGCTGCTCTGCGTCGGGCTGCTGGTCGTGCTGACCGTGCTCGGGCTGCTGGCCTGAGGGCTCCGACCGGTACGGGTAGCCTCCGGCGCACACCCAGGACCGGCGGGAGGTACGACGGCGATGGCCGACTCGGCGAGCTCCACCATCATAATCGACGCCGACCCGGCGACGATCATGGGAGTGATCGCCGACTTCGAACGCTATCCGCAGTGGGCCGACCTGATCCGCTCGGCCGAGATCCTCGAGACCGGCTCGGACGGGCGCCCGGCCTCGGTCCGGTTCGTCCTGGACGCGGGGGTGGTGAAGGACCAGTACACGCTCGCCTACACCTGGTCCGGTGACACCGGCGTGCGCTGGCACCTGGTCGAAGGCGGCGGCCAGAAGTCACAGGACGGCAGCTACACGCTGCAACCCGTCGGCGGCAGCACTCGGGTCGACTACACGATCGCGGTCGAGCTGAAGATGCCGGTGCTGGGCATGTTCAAGCGCCGCGCGGAGAAGGTCATCATGGACACCGCCCTGAAGGGGCTGAAGAAGCGGGTCGAGTCCTGACCGAGACCCGGTTCGGCGACGCCAGGGTCGCCGTCGCGCAACGCATCGCCGCCGGCTACGGCCGCTACCCGGCGGTCAGCGCGGTGGTCCTGTCCGGCTCGGTGACCGCGGGCAGCGCCGACGCCGCCTCCGACGTCGACATCTACGTGTACCTGATCGGCGAGCTGCCGCTGTCGGCCCGCGCCGCCGTGGCCGCCGACGGGGACGGCGTCGAGCTGGACAACCGGTTCTGGGAGCACGGCGACGAGTGGCTGGACGCTTCGGCCGGCATCCCGGTCGACGTGACCTACCGGTCGCTCGCCGACACGATCGCGGCCCTGGACCGGGTACTGGTCCGGCACGAGGCGGCGCTGGGCTACACCACCAGCATGTGGCACAACATCGCCACCGCCGAGGTCCTGGTGGACAAGGACGGCCACCTGCGCCGGCTGCAGTCCGTCGCCCGCCAGCCCTACCCGGAGGGGTTGCGGCAGGCGATCGTCGCGAAGAACCACCCGGTGCTCCGGGGCATCCGGTCGTCCTACGCCGCCCAGCTCGCCGCCGCGGTGGGCCGGCACGACACGGTCAACGTGAGCTCGCGCAGCTCGGCGCTGCTGGCCAGCGTCTTCGACATCATCTTCGCCGCGAACCGGATGCCGCATCCGGGGGAGAAGCGGCTGCTGGCGCTCGCCGAGCAGCGCTGCCGGGTGCTGCCCCGCGAGTTCGCCGAACGGGTTCGCCGGCTGGTGGCCGCCGGCGCCGCACCCGAGCCGGCGGTGCTGACCGCGGCGGCCGAGCTGCTCGACGCGCTCGACGAGATGCTGGTCCTCGAGGGTCTGGTGGCCGCGCCCGTGCACGGCCAGTGGGCTCCCCGCTGATGCCGACGCTCACCGTCGGTGTCGACGTCGGCGGCACCAAGGTGATGGCCGGCGCGGTGGACGCCGGCGGCCACATCGTCGCGGTCGTCCGCCGACCGACCCCCGGCACCGACCCACTGGCCACCGCCGAGGCGATCGCTGCCGTGGTGGCGGAGCTCCGGGTCGACCGGGACATCGAGGCGGTCGGGGTGGGTGCCGCCGGTTTCGTCGACGAGAACCGCTCGGTGGTCCGCTTCGCCCCAACCTGGCCTGGCGGGAGGAGCCGCTGCGAGCCGAGCTGAGCCGTCGCGTCGGGCTGCCGGTCGTGGTCGAGAACGACGCGAACGCGATGGCGTGGGGCGAGGCCCGCTACGGCGCCGGCCGCGGCGAGGACCACCTCGTCTGCGTCACGGTGGGGACCGGCATCGGTGGCGGCCTGGTGCTCGGCGGCGAGGTCTACCGGGGGCGGTTCGGGATCGGTGCGGAGTTCGGGCACATGCGGGTGGTGCCGGACGGCCGCCGCTGCGGCTGCGGCAACCGCGGCTGCTGGGAGCAGTACGCCAGCGGCCGGGCGCTGGTCTCCGAGGCGCGGGAGCTGGCCGCGGTCGCGCCGGCGCTGGCCGGCCGACTGCTCGAGCTGGCCGGCGGACGAGTCGGCGGCATCAACGGTCCGCAGGTGACGCAGGCCGCGCGGGAGGGTGACCCGGCGGCGCTGGAGTGCTTCAACGCGGTGGGCAGCTGGCTCGGACAGGGACTCGCCGACCTGGCCGCGAGCCTCGACCCGGGCCGGTTCGTCATCGGCGGTGGCGTCTCGGCCGCCGGTGACCTGCTGCTGGACCCGGCCCGGGCGGCGTACGGGACCGCTCTGACCGGCCGCGGGCACCGGCCGGTCGCCGAGATCCGGGTCGCCGAGCTCGGTCCGGAGGCCGGGCTGGTGGGTGCCGCCGACCTAGCCCGAAGGCGCTGACCGGGGTTGCGGGTCGTGGCGGCGCTGGGCGGCAACGCGCTGACCCCCGGCAAGGGCAGCGGGTCGGTCGAGGAGATGCGGACGGCGCTCTCGGCCACCAGCCGGGCGCTCGCCGACCTCGTGCAGCGCGGGGTCGAGCTGGTCCTCACCCACGGCAACGGCCCACAGGTGGGCCGCATCCTGCTGCAGCAGGAGGCGGCGGCTCCAGAGGTGCCGCCGATGCCGATGGACGTCTGCGGTGCCGAGAGCCAGGGTCAGATCGGCTACCTGCTCGCGCAGTCGCTCGACACCGAGCTGCGCCGCCGTGGCATCCCGACCCGGGCGCTGTGCCTGGTGACGCAGGTGGTGGTCGACGGCCGGGACCCGGCGTTCCGGCGGCCCACGAAGCCGGTCGGGCCGGCGTACGACGAACCCACCGCGCACCGGATCGCGCACCAGACCGGACACGTCTTCTCCGACGTCGGGGCCGGCCGGTGGCGGCGGCTGGTAGCCAGCCCGCTGCCGTTGCGCTTCGTCGAGGAGGAGCCGCTGCTGCAGATCATCGCCGCCGGGCACGTCGTGATCGCCGCCGGCGGCGGCGGCGTGCCGGTGGTCGAGGACGGCGACGACCTGCGCGGAGTGGAGGCCGTGGTCGACAAGGACCGGACCGCCGCCCGGCTGGCGAGCCTCGTCGACGCCGACCAGCTGCTGATCCTCACCGAGGTCGCCCGCGTACAGGTCGGGTTCGGCACCCCGCAGGCGCGGTCGCTGTCCCGGCTGCCGGTCGCCGAGGCCCGCGAGCTGCTCGCCGCCGGGCAGTTCCCGGAGGGTTCGATGGGCCCGAAGGTCGAGGCCTGCTGCGAGTTCGTCGAGGCCGGTGGCGGCCGCGCGGTCATCGCCGCGCTCGACGACGTCGTCGCCGCCGCGTTCGGCGACGCAGGCACCGAGGTGGTCGCCGGATGACGTCCGCACCGGTCGGTCTGCGCCTGTTGTCCTACAACATCCGCTCCATGCGCGACGACCGGAGCGCGCTCGCCGCGGTGATCCGCGGCTGCGCACCGGATGTCGTCTGCGTGCAGGAGGCGCCCCGGTTCCTCGGCGGTCGGCGGCGGATCCGGGAGCTGGCGGCGGCGACCGGGCTGCGGGTCGTCACCGGCGGCCGGTCGGCGGCCGCGATGCTGCTGCTGGCCCGGCCGGAGCTGGCGGTCCTGGACCGGCGCGACGTGCTGCTGTCCAAGGCGGCCCGGCTGCACCAGCGCGGCCTCGCGGTCGGCGTGCTGCGCACCCCGGTGGGCGACCTGACGGTCGCCAGCATGCACCTCGACCTCGACGCGGCCGAGCGGTGCCGCCACGTCGAGGAGGTCTTCGACCGGCTGGCTGGCCGGCCGGCGCCGCTGGTGCTCGCCGGCGACGTCAACGAGGAGCCGGGGCAGCCGGCGTGGGCCCGGCTCACCACCCGCTTGCAGGACGCCTACCAGGTCGCGCCCGACGGGCCGGGGGACACCTACAGCTCGACTCGGCCGTCCAAGCGCATCGACGGGATCTTCGTAGACCACCGCCTGCAGGTGCGCTCGTGCGGCGTACCCGACCCGGCCGGGATCGACCGGGCGAGCGACCACCGGCCGGTGCGCGCCGTGCTCGACCGCCCGGCCGCACCGCCGGCGAGCGCCTGACCGGCTGCCGGCCGCCGCCGGGAGTCGGAGCCCGGTTGCCCGGCGAGCACGCTTGGCGACAGACTCCGACGCGAGCTCTCGGAGCGGAGGTCGGCGGTTGGACGGGTACCTGTTCTTCGACCCGCTCGGCGGGGACCGGGCCGAGGCCCTTCTCGGCCTCGTCGACGACGGGTTGCTCCGGGTCGCCGGCCGGACCGTCAGCGGCTCCGCGGCGGCCTTCGCGGCGTACGCGGCAGACACCGTCGAGGCGGCCGACCGGACGATCCGCACCGTGACCGACCGGGTGGGGGCGCCGTGCGCCTGCTACGTCGCGCTGGTCGGCCGGGCGCCGGAGCCGACGCCCGGGCCGCCGGAGCCGCTGCCGCTGGCCGCGGTGGCCGGCTGGCTGCCGCCGCCGGTCTACCTGTTGGACAAGCCGCGGCTGTTCGGGCTGGCGCTGCTCACGGTCGGACCGGGCCGGGAGCTCGCGCTGGCCCGGCGGGCCGCCGACCTGGGTGCGGCCGGCGGGGTCGTCGGCGCCGCGGTCGTCATCGGTGGCCCGGCCGGGGTGATCCTCGAGGTCGGCGCCGGGGACGAGGCCGGCCTGGCCGCCGCTGTCGCGGCGGTCCGGGCGCTCGGTGACCTCGAGCGGGTCGACGTGCTGCTGACCGGACCGGCGATCATCCGGGTCGGAGCCGCCACGCGCGGGGCATAGCCGATGGAGTCGGGCCGCGCACCGCTGCGCCGTTGTGACTCGTGCGGCGCGCAGCTTCCCGACGGTGCCCGGGTCTGCGCGGCCTGCGGGGAGCCGGCCGGTCCGGCCGAGCGCCGGTTCGCGACGCTGCTGTTTGTGGACCTCAGCGGTTACACCGCGCTGAGCGAGACGCTGGACCCGGAGGAGCTGCACTTCCTGCTCCGGCCGGTGATGACCGCGCTGCGCAGGATCGTCGAGTCCTACGGCGGGGTGGTTCCGCAGGTCCACGGTGACGGCTTCATGGCGACGTTCGGGGTTCCGGTGGCGCACGAGGACGACGCGGTGCGGGCGGTGCGGGCGGCGCTGGACGCGGTGGACCACGTCCGGGAGCTCAACCGGGCGAGCGGCCGCATCAGGATTCCGGAGGTGCACGCCGGGGTCGAGTGCGGTGAGGTTCTGGTAGCCGCATCGCGGGAGCTGTCGGGTTTCTCGGTGACCGGTTCACGGGTGAACCTCGCCGCCCGGCTCTGTGCCGAGGCCCAGGGCGGCCAGGTCCTGGTCGGTCCCGAGGCGCACCGGCTCAGCCGGGACTCGGTGGGGTACGCCGGCCGCGAGGCCCGGCGGGTCCGCGGCTTCGTCGACCCGGTGCCGGTGCACCAGGCGCGAGTCAGCGCACCGGCCGCCGAGCCGACCACGAGCGAGCCGGTGTTCGTCGGTCGGGTCGGGCAACGCCGAGCGCTGAGCGAGTTGCTGGCGGCGGTCCGGCGGGACGTGAGCACCCGGATGGTCGTGGTCGCCGGTGAGGCCGGGATCGGCACCAGCCGGCTGCTCCGCGCGATCGTGGCGGACAGCTCCGGTGCGCAGGTGCTGGTCGGTCGGTGCCCCCGATACCCCCCGGACCTGCCGTTCGGCGGTCTGGTGGCAGCCCTGCGCGCGGCGGCCGACCTGCCCCCGGGCTCGTCGGCGCCGGAGGCCGTGGCCGCCGCCGCCCGGCTCGCCGAGCTCGCCGGGGTGCACACCCGGGCGGCCCGCCGGCTGCTCGGCGCGCTGTTCGGTGCGCCCGCAGAGCGGCCCAGCGCCGGCGGTGCGGCGGAGGAGGTCATCCGGGCGCTGCGGGCGATCGTCGAGGGCGTCGCCGCCGCCCGCGGGCCGACGATCGTCGCCCTCGACGACATCGGCTACGCCGACCCGGGGCTGCTGACCCTGCTCGACGACGTGGCCGGCCGGCCGGGGCAGGCCCCGGTGCTGTGGGTGCTCGCCGGGCGCGGCGACGTCGCCGCGCCTCCGGCGGCCGAGCGGGTGGCGGTCTTCCCGCTACCGGCGGAGCAGCTGCACGCGCTGGTGGAGTCGATGGTCGGCGGACCGGTGCGGCCCGATGTGGTCGATCAGCTGACCCGCCGCGCCAGCGGGAACACGCTGCTGCTGGTCGAGTCGATGCGCAGCCTGCTGGAGGCCGGCGCGTTCGAGTCCGGCCCGGACGGCGCTGTCTTCCGCTCCGGGGTGGAGCTCTCCGCGGTGCCGACGACCATGCGCGGCTTCCTCGCCGCCCGGCTCGACGGGCTCCCGGCCGCCGAGCTGGCGCTGCTCCGCGACGCCGCCGTCACCGGGGTGCTGACCTGGGACGACTACCTGCGCCGGTTCGCCGACGAGCCGCTGCCCCAGCTGCTCGCCCTCGAGCAGCGCGGCATGCTTCGCCGCCGGCCGGCGAGCAGCGTGCCGGGCTGCCTCGAGTACGAGTTCGTCCAGCCGATGCTGCGCGACGTCGCCTACGAGCAGCTGCCCCGCCGGGATCGGGCCGCCCGGCACCTGGCGGCCGCGGCCTGGCTGCGCGACATCGAGGTCGAGCACCGCGGCTGGCCGGCGCCCGACGCCGAGCTCGCCCACCACTACGAGCAGGCCTGGGCGCTCACCCGCTCCGCGTCGGGTGTGTGGTCGCAGGAGCGCAACACCGCCCGGCTGGCGGTCGCCTACCTGGTCCGGCTCGGGGCCGGGCTGCTCGCCGTCCATCCCCGCTCGGCGGAGCAGGCGCTGCGGCGGGCTCAGGCGGTCACCGATGCGCTCTCCGACGCCGACGTCGGCGTCGGCGGCCAGTACGTCCCGCCGGTGCTGCGCGCCGAGCTGCACCTGTGCCGGGCGCGGGTCCTCACCGATCTGGAGCGCCGGGCGGAGGCGGTGACCGCGGCGGAGCAGGCGATGGCGGCGGCGCTCGCGGTGGGCTCCGAGCGGCTCCTCGCCGACGTCGAGCTGACCCGCGGCACGCTGCACAGCCGGCTGGACGAGGTCCCGGTCGGCCGCAGCCTGCTCACCAGCTCCCGGGGCCGGTTCCGGGCTCTCGGCGACGTCGGCGGCGAGGCCCGGGCGGTGCACTCCCTCGCTTACACCTGGCGCTACGCCGATCACCTGCACATGATCGAGCTGCTGGTCGAGGCCAACGAGCTGTTCGGGCGGGCCGGGGACGCCGCCGGGCGGGGCGAGGTCGTCACCGAGCTGGCCTACATCCTCACCCTGCGGGGCGGTCCGGAGTTCGAGCACTGGCTGGCCGAGAGCTCTCGACTGGTCGCCGCCGAGTCCGACCTTCGTGGTCGAGCCGGGCTGGCCCGCACCGAGGGCTTCGCTGCGCTCTACGCCGGCTGGCCGCGGCGGGCCCTGACCGCGATGGGCACCGCGCAGGGCGCGGCGCGGGAGAGCGGTCTGCGCTGGGTCGAGATCGACGCGCTGCAGGTCCGGGCGATGGCGCTGGTCACGCTCGGCCGGCGCACCGAGGCCGAGGAGGTCCTCGCCGGCCTGCTGGCCACCGCCCACGAGCTGCGCTGGCCGCGGCTGGAGGCGGTGGCCACCGCGGCCGGTGCGCTGCCGGCCCTGCTGGCCGGCGCCCCGGAGCTGGCCGCGCAGCGGCTCACGGCGGCGGCGGAGATCTTCGGCCGCCTCGCCGCCGTGCTCGACATGACCGACGTCGCCCGGGCCCGCGCCGACGTGGCGCTGCACCAGGGTTCGCCGTCGCCGGCTGAGCTTCGACGGTCGCTCTTCGGCGCCGGCCTGGTCCTCGCGGCCGCGCGCGGCGACCTGTTCGGCGTACCGCTGCTCACCGCGCCGGCCCGGCTGGAGCTGCTGTACGACGGCGGTGGTGCGGTCGGCGCCCTGGCTGAGGCGCTGACGACGGCCACCCGCGCCGGGGCCGGCGGGCATGGGCTCACCGTGGCGCTGTGCCTGGCCCAGGCGCGGCTGCTGGCCGGCCAGCCCGCCGACGACGACCCGGTGGATAGCCCGGAGACCCCGGAGCAGGAGGCGCTGCGGCTCGAGCTGGCGGCCCTGCGCCAGCTGGCGGACCACGACCCGGCCGCCGCCGCCGAGGCGCTCGAGGCGGCCGTGCGCCACTGGCAGCAGCTCGGCGCCAGCGTCTGGCAGGCCCGCTCGCTGGCCTGGCTGGCGGTCTGCCAACGCCGCGCCGGCGACGGCCCCGGCCGAGCCGACCGGTCCGGCGCGGAAGCTGACCGGCTGCTCACCCGGCTGCGGTCCGGGCTCGACGTGAAGCGGCTGCAGCGACCGCTGCTCTCCGCCGAGATACTGGCCGCGGCGGGCCGCGGGCGACTACGGTAGGCGCTGATGACCTACACCGTGCGAGCCGAGCTGTGTCGGATGATCCGTACGCCGCCGGCGGGCCGCCCGGCCGTCGTCGCCCGGCTGTGGCCGGTCGCCGCCGGTACCTGCCACGCCTGCGCGGAGGGCAGCGACCGGTCCGTGTGCGGTCGGCGCGCCGCCGACTGGACACCGGTCGCGCCGGACTGGGCCACGCTCATCGACGGGCCGCAGCGCCGGCTGGCCTGCCGCAAGTGCGCCGCGGTGCTGGCCGACGCCGACGCCGACGCCGAGGTCCCCGGCTAACGGCGCCGGGGACGCGGCCCGGTCCACGTCGGGCGATGACCGAAGTGCTCAGCGGTGGCAGCCCGGACCGTCCGCCGCGGCGGTGGCCGAGGGTGGCCGCCGCGCTCGCGGTCGTGATCGCGCTGGGCGCCGGTGGGCTCCGACTCCTGGACAGCTCGTCTCCGGACGCAGCACCGAGCCCGGCGTCGTCGGCGGCGGCCCGACCAACGGCCGGGCGGCCGACGCCCGCGCCCGTCGACGCTTTGGTCCGACCGCGCCTCGACGGCGTTCCCGGCCCGGTGCTCGACGGCATCCGGCTCGTGGTCGGGGGTCCGCACCCGACGGGGATCGGTCGTGGGGCGCCGCGGCTCGGTGGCGTTCCGGTGCCCGCCGACGGGCTGGTGACCCGGGTGCTGGCGGTGCCGGCGGGGCTGCTGGTCCAGGTCCAGCGCCGGCAACTCGACGCCCAACCAGCCGCGAAGATCTATCTGGTGCGCCGCGACGGGCGCACGACGCTGCTCACGGCCACCGACGAGGTCGTGGTGGGGTGGCGCGGCGAGGAGATCTTCGCGTTGCGGTACGGGACCACCGGTCCGGAGTCACCCGGCGTGCTCACCGAGCTGGCGCTGTCCGGTCGGGTCCTCGCGATCCACTCCGTACCGGCCGGGTTGGCTCCGCAGACCGACACCGCGGCCGGTTTGGTGGTCGCCGTCTATCCGGCGGGTGGCGACGCCCCCGCGAACCTGCAGATCCTCGACCGGCGCACCCTCGCGATCCGGCAGCGACTCGGGAAAGTCGGATACGTCGTCGGCGCGATCAGCACCCAGGCCGCCTGGACGGTGCCCGGCTGCGCCTCGACCTGTGAGCTCGTCGTAGCTGACCTGCCAACCGGCCCCCGGCGCACCATCGCCCTGGCCCCGGGATACGGCGTCGGCGCGGTCGCGTTCAGCTTCGACGGCCAGCGGGTGGCGATCGGTTACTACGGACGCCACCCGCAGCAACCCGGCGGCGCCGCGCCCGGCATCGTCGAGGTGGTCGACCTGGCCAGCGGCGCCCGCCACCGTGTTCCCGGCGTCAACACCGGCATCAAGCAGGTCGCCGACCTGGCCTGGACCCCGGACGGCCGCTGGCTCGCCGTCGCCGTGGCCTGGTCCGACCTCGGTTTCCGCCGGGTCGGCCTCTGGTCGGCGCGCGGCGGTCCGATTCACGTCCTGCCCGGCCGTTTCCCCGGCGCCGACACACCGGCGGCGCTGCTCGCGTTGTAAACGCACCGACCGGCCGCCCGCCGCCCAACCCTCGATCGAGCAGCAGCCAGCGACTCGGCGTTGCGCACGCTCAGCCGAGCATCGGAGCTGCCACCGGCATGGCTCCGGCCGGGCCGGGCCCGACGGTCAGCGGTCGCGACTGCGGGCGTACGCCGGCACCAGCTCGCGGGCCAGCTGCTCGAGGAACAGGCCGATGTCGGTGACGATGCCCAGCGCCTGCGCGCTGCCGCGGTCGGAGAGCTTGGTCACCGTGGCCGGGTTGATGTCCACGCAGACCAGCGGGATCGACGCCGGCAGGATGTTGCCGGTGGCGATCGAGTGCAACATGGTCGCCACCATGATCGCGAAGCCGACGCCGTCCAGCTCCGCGCGCATCGCCCGCTGGCCGTCGATCACGTCGGTGTAGACGTCGGGCAGCGGCCCGTCGTCCCGGACCGAGCCGACCAGCACGAAGGGCCGGCCGGCCCGCACCATCGCGTGCATGACGCCGCCGGTGAGCACGCCGTCCTCGACGGCCTTGGCGATCGAGCCGGCCCGCCGGATCGTGTTGATGGCCCGGATGTGGTGCTCGTGCCCGTGCTCGACCCCGGAGCCCTTGGACAGGTCCACCCCGAGGGAGGTACCGAACAGCGCGGACTCGATGTCGTGCGTCGCCAGCGCGTTGCCGGCGAACAGCACGTCGACGAACCCGGCCTCCACCAGCGCCACCATCGCCGGGGCGGCGCCGGTGTGGACCACGGCCGGCCCCCCGACCCAGAGCAGCCGGCCACCCTCGATCTTCACCTCGCGCATCCGCTCGGCGATCTGGCGTACCAGCAGCGCCTGCGGCTTCTCGCTGGAGACCACCGAGTTCATGAACCCGAAGGTGTGGTCGGTGTTCGCGCTGTGCTCCCGGTGCGGCAGCACGACCTTCACCCCGCCGGCGCCGCAGACGATCATGTCGTCGACCTTGACGTCGCTGACCGGCACGGTCCGGACCCGGTTGTGCTCGACCTTGAGCCCGCAGTCCATCTCGGGGTGCTCCACCGGGACCCAGTGCCCCCCGAGCCGGACCACGGTCTCGAGGTTCGTCGTCGAGTAGAAGTCGTCCGGGAAGACCCCGTCGCTGTCCGCGGGCCGTACGACGGCCTCGCCCGGGTCGACCTGGTTGACCCCGTGGTTCTGCAGCCGCATCAGCAGCCGCTGCAGACCCTCCTCGGAGTCCAGCGACACGGTGATCCGCGCGTAGGACTCGTCGTCGTGGGTGCGACCGACGTCGAAGCGGTCGATGCTGTAGTCCCCGCCGTACTCGAGGACGTCGTCGAGGACCCGGGCGAGCACGCCGGTGTCCATCAGGTGCCCACTGGTCTCGACCGTCTCGCGGTGCACGCCCTTGCCCTTCGTCGTGGGAGGTCCGGGGACGCCCTGCCCAGCCAGCGGTCGTCAGACGACCGCGCCGTCGTCCGGACCGGAGTCCTGCGGTGGAGCATCCCGCATCCGCGCGACCAGGGTGGCGAACCCGCCGAGGATGGCGAGCACGGCCAGCACGCTCAACGCCGGCGACACCGGGTCGCCCACCAGCGCGGGCAGCACCAGCACCGCGATGCCGCCGAGCATCGCCGCCAGCGCGTAGCGGGTGACCGGCTGCGGCTGCGGGACCGGCGGTGGCGGTGGCGGGACGAAGTGCTCCTCGTCCTCCGCGCGCGGGGGCACCGGTTCGGCGGCGGGTACGCCGGATGATCCGGTGCCCGGCGTCCGGCCCGCCGGCCGCACCACCCGGGCCGGGCCGGGAGGGTCCACCGCGGCGCCGGGACCGTTCAGGTCCTCCGCGGCGGGCCACGGCGGGACGTCGAGGCCCGGGCCGCGCTCGAACATCGCGACGATCGCCCGCCACTCGGCGTCGGCGCCCTGCGTCGGCTCCTCCGGCCGGTCCGCGAGCCCGGCCAGCACCGCCCGGGCCGCCGGCTCCGCGGCCGCGTCGACCCAGACCCGGTCGGTGGGCCGGCTCGGCAGCGTGACCTCGAGGTAGCCGCCGCGCCGGCCGCCGGACGGTGCGACGTAGGCCGCGACGCCGGCGTCCCGCAGCGCCCGCAGCAGGGCGTCGGCCAGCCGCGGATCCAGGTCGGCGAGGGGGGTGTACGCCGTCGCCGACAGCCCGTTGTCGCGATCCCGCGGCCGGCCGCCGTCCGGGGACGTCACGGTCCGGCACCCTCGGCCGAGCGCGCCGGAGTGTGGGCGCGGACGAAGTCCAGGCTGCCAGCGAAGATCGCCGGTGCGTCGTAGTCGAGCGTCGCGACGTGGTAGCTGTCCGGGCAGAGCCGCTCCTCCCGCTGCGCGGAGGAGACACCGGCCAGCACCGTCTGGGTGTTCGCCGGCTCGACGACGTGGTCCTGCGGGCTGCGGAAGACCAGCAGCGGCGCGCTGACCCGGCCGAGGTCCCGGCGGGTGAGCGCCCACAGCTGCATCAGCGACGCGAGGGCCTTGAGCGGAGTCCGGTCGTAGGCCAGCTCGCGGGCACCCGGCGCGTGGATGTCGTTGGCCACCCCCGCGACGCTCGGCAGCAGCAGCCGGGCCACCGGCACCGCCCGCAGGGTGAGCCTTCTGGAGAGCACGGAGGGGTTGACCAGCACCAGGCCCGCCACCGCGTCGGGGTGTTGCTCGGCCAGCCGCAGCGCCAGGCAGCCACCCATCGACAACCCCATCACGAAGACTGTGGAGCAGCGGCCGCCGAGCCGGTGCAGCGCACGGTCGACCTCGGCGTACCAGTCCGGCCAGCGGGTCCGGTTGAGGTCCTGCCACCGGGTGCCGTGCCCCGGCAGCCGCGGGCAGTCGACGGTCAGGCCGGCGGCGGCCAGATGGTCGCCCCAGGGGCGCAGGCTCTGCGGCGTACCGGTGAAACCGTGGCAGAGCAGCACTCCGACCGGGCCGCCGGCGGCGGCGAACGGTTCGGCGCCCGGCAGCAGGGGCATGACGTCGACTCCGTTCGGGTGGCGGCGTCCCCGGGACGCGGTGCATCGGGCATCGTCGCACGGTGGCGAGCCACCGGCGACGGGTTCGCCGGAGCTCGTCGGGGGTGTGGATGTCGGTCCGGCCGGTGGCCACGGGTGGCGGTGCGGGGTGGGGGTGCCGGGCGCCGTCATTGCCGCCGGCGCGTGGGCTCCGTACTGTCGTTCGCACCGAGGCCGGAGAGGAGGGGCAGTGGGCTACTGGCTCCTCAAGGCGCTGCTGACGCCGTTCCTGCAGGTGTTCTTCCGACCCGACGTCGAAGGGCTGGAGAACGTGCCGGCCTCCGGTGGCGTGATCCTCGCCAGCAACCACATGTCGTTCTCCGACTCGATCTTCCTCCCGCTGGTGATCCCGCGGCGGGTGACGTTCCTGGCCAAGAGCGACTACTTCACCGGCCGCGGAGTGAAGGGTCGGCTCAAGGCGGTGTTCTTCCGCGGTGTCGGCCAGGTTCCGGTCGACCGGTCCGGCGGCGCGGCCAGCGGCGCGGCGCTGCACACCGGCCTGCGGATCCTGCGGGCCGGCCAGCTCCTCGGGATCTACCCCGAGGGCACCCGCTCGCCCGACGGTCGGCTCTACCGCGGCAAGACCGGGGTGGCCCGGCTGGCCCTCGAGGCGGGCGTCCCGGTGATCCCGGTCGCGATGATCGGCACCAACGAGCTGCAGCCACCCGGCAAGCTGTTGCCCAAGATCATGCGGGTGGGGGTGCGGATCGGCGAGCCGCTGGACTTCTCCCGCTACCAGGGGATGGCGGGTGACCGCTTCGTCCGCCGGTCGATGACCGACGAGATCATGTACGAGCTGATGCTGCTCAGCGGCCAGGAGTACGTCGACGTCGACGCGGCCAAGGCGAAGGCCGAGCTGGCCCGGCGGCGCAAGCACGACCCGAAGCTCGCCGGTACGGCGCGGCGCCGGGCCGGCTGACCGCGGCGTCGCCGGCGCCCTCTAGCCGGACGGCCCTCAGCGCACCAGGCGACGGGCAACCGCCGGTGCCGGGCCCGGTCGCTGCCGCGGTGGATCCTCGACCGGCAGGCCGGCCCGCCGGCGCAGCCCGGCCAGGTCGGTGACCAGGATGCGTCGGCCCTCCACCCGGACCAGTCCGCGGGCGGTGAACGAGCCGAGGACCTGGTTGACGCTCTGCCGGCTGCCGCCGGCCATCTCGGCGAGCCGGCCCTGCGTCGTCTCGATCGGGACCGGTGCCTGCGCGCCGTCGAGCATGCGCAGCAGCACCTTGGCCACCCGGCCGGCCAGGTCGAGGAAGACGTGGTCCGTGGTCTGGTCGGTGAGCCGTCGCACCATCGCGCCGAGGTGGCGAAGCAGCGGGTCGATCAGCGCCGGCTGCTGGCGGACCAGATTGAGGAAGCTGTCCCGGCCTACCGAGAGCGCGGTCGTGGCGAGCACCGCCTCGGCACCGGCCGAACGCGGCGCTCCGTCGATCAGGGCCAGCTCGCCCAGCACCTGCGGCGGGTGCAGCACGGTGAGCACCGCCCGCTCACCCGAGCTCGCCGTACGAAAGACCGTGACGGCACCGGAGGTCAGCGCGAGCAACGAGCCCCCCGGGTCGCCCTCGGCGAACAGCAGCGAGCCGCGCGGATAGGACCGTGGCACCGCGGTGGTGGCGAGATCCTCCAGCACCGCTGGCCCCAGACCGGCGAACAGCTCCACGTCGGCCAGCGCGCGCAGCACCTCGGCCCGCGTCACGGCCGCCCACCCGCGGCGGGCACCGACTCGCCGGTCCGGCCGCGGCGAGGCGCTCCGTCGGTGAGCATCGACGCGGCTCCGGGAAGAGGCGGGATCGGGCGTGCGCCCCCACCATGCCACCGCACTGTCCGCAGCGCGACACCCCAGGTGTCGCCTTGCCGACAGCCGGGGCCCGCCGGCCGGCCCAGACTCGGGGTCGCGCCAGGCGGAGCACACGGGGGTGCGCCTGGAGTCGGTGCGGTATCCGGGGGGGACCGCACCGGACCGGCCGGCGGCGGCCGGGGGGACCGCCGGTCGACGGGGGCGGGACGGGAGCGGGCGGCGCGTGCCCGCTCCCGTTCGCTGCCCGGAGGGCACCGTCAGATTTCGGCCCAGCCGCGGGAGCGTTCGACCCCCGCGGTCCAGCGCCGGTACCCCGCCTCGTCGTGGTCGCCGGGGGTGAACCGTCGGTCCAGCCGCCAGGTCTGCCGCAGCTCCGACGTCCCGGCCCACACCCCGGTCGCGAGACCGGCGAGGAAGGCCGCACCCAGCCCGGTCGTCTCCCGAACCTGCGGGCGGCGTACCGGCACCGCGAGCTGGTCGGCCTGCAGCTGGCAGAGCAGGTCGTTGGCGGAGGCGCCGCCGTCGACCGAGAGCTCCGGTACGGCGACCCCGGCCGCCTGCGTCATCACCTCGACGACGTCGCGGACCTCGAAGGCGATCGCCTCCAGCGTGGCGCGGGCCAGGTGCGCTCGGGTGGTGCCGCGGGTGATCCCGAGGATGCTGCCGCGGGCGGCCGGGTCCCAGTACGGCGCGCCGAGACCGGTCAGGGCCGGCACGAAGACCAGTCCGCCGGAGTCCGGAACCGACCTGGCCAGCCCCTCGATCTCGGCGGCGTCGCCCAGTATGCCCAGCCCGTCCCGAAGCCACTGCACGGCGGCGCCGGTGACGAAGACCGACCCTTCGAGGGCGTAGACCGGCCCGGCGCCGAGGTCCCAGGCGACCGTCGTGAGCAGCTCGGCGCTGCTGCGCACCGGCTCCGCCCCGGTGTTGGCGAGCACGAACGAGCCGGTGCCGTAGGTGCACTTGACCTCCCCCGGCCGGTAGCAGGCCTGACCGAACAGCGCGGCCTGCTGGTCCCCGGCGATCCCGCCGATCGGCAGTTCGAGCCCCAGGAAGGCGGCGGGGTCGGTACGGCCGAACTCCCCGGCCGACGGCCGCACCTCCGGCAGCGCCGCGACCGGTACGCCGAACATCTCGCACAGCTCGCCGGACCAGGCGCCGCCCTCGAGGTCGTAGAGCAGGGTGCGGGAGGCGTTGGACGGGTCGGTGGCGTGCACCCGACCCGCGGTGAGCCGGGCCACCAGGTAGGAGTCGACCGTGCCGACCGCGACCGAGCCGGCGGTCACCCCGGCCCAGGCGCGCTCGTCGTGCTCGGCCAGCCAGGTCAGCTTGGTGCCGGTGAAGTACGGGTCGAGCCGCAGCCCGGTCAGCGCCCGGACCCGGTCCTCGTGCCCCGCGTCGCGCAGCCGGTCGCAGACCTGCGTGCTGCGACGGTCCTGCCACACGATGGCCGGCCGCGGCGCGGCGAGCGTGCTCCGGTCCCACAGCACCGCTGTCTCGCGCTGGTTGGTGATCCCCAGCGCGACGGGTGGCGCCGCGGCGCCGTCCAGGGCCGTCCGGCAGGCGGCCAGCGCGGCCTGCCAGATCTCCTCCGGTGCGTGCTCGACCCAGCCGGGTCGCGGGAAGTGCTGCGGGAACTCCTGGTATCCCCGCGCGACGACCCGGCCGTCCGCGGCGACGAGCAGCGCGGACACTCCGGTCGTGCCGGCGTCGATCGCGAGGACGGCGGTCACGGCGCCGGGTCGGCCGCCGCCGCCCGGGGCGGCCCCTCGGTGGCCCGCAGCCGGAGCACCTCGAGGACCAGCGGGTCGATCACCGGCCCGGCCGCGATCCGCTCCTCGAGGTTCTCCACGCCGGCCCAGTCCCACAGGGCGGCCCGCACCGCTGCCGGCTCCGCCGCGGCCGGTGGGTGGTCGACCTGGACCAGCAGCCCGTACACCTCGTCGAGCAGCGGGGGCTCCAGCGGCTGCTGGGCCGCCGGGTCCGGCCGGCCGAAGAACAGGTCGTGCAGGCCGAGGAGCCGGGCCAGCTCCGGCACCGGGCCAGGGTGGTCGTCGACGCGCAGGTCGGCGTAGACGTCGCTGCCGCCGCCGTACCCGCCGTTGGGGGTGACGACGAGCAGCGCCGCGGACTGCCGACCGCGCCGGTCGCCGCCGGCCTCGTCCCCGGCGCGAAGCGCGGCGAGCAGCCGCCGGGCCAGCGGGCCACCCGGGTCGCTGTCCAGCCAGGCGCTCTGCATCGCCGCCACCACCTCCGGACCGGTAAGGATGTTGCCCTGCACCGCGTAGCCGTCGCCGGTTACCCCGCCGGCCCACGGGTTGCACTCCTCGCCGGTCCAGGTCGCGGCCCGGCCGTCCCGGTCGACCACACCGGCCTGTCGCTGGGACCGCTTGTCGTCCGCGGCGGTCAGCGTGGCGAGTACGTCGGCCGCCGGCTGTCCGGTCCGCAGCAGCGCCAGGCCGTCGGGCCGGTAGGCCAGGTTGGCGTAGGACTGGGTCGCGATGGCGCCGACGCCGGCCTGCGCGGCGGGTACGGCGGCGCCGACCGCGAGGAACTTCGAGGCCACCGCCACCCCCCACGCGGAACCGTCGGCGGACCTGGCGACGATGGAGAACGTCATGCGCCTGACCCTAGTGAGCGACCGTTAGGCTCACCGCCGGTCGGCACCCGGACGGGAAAGGCACATCATGCGCGTCGGAGTCCTCACCGGTGGCGGCGACTGCCCCGGTCTCAACGCGGTCATCCGCGCCGTCGTACGCAAGGGGATCGGCAGCTACGGCCACGAGTTCGTCGGGTTCCGCGACGGTTGGCGCGGCCCGCTCGAGGGCGACACCGTGGAACTGAACGTCCGCTCGGTGCGCGGCATCCTGCCCCGTGGCGGCACCGTGCTCGGCTCGTCGCGCACCAACCCTTTCAAGGTCGACGGGGGGGTCGAGCGGATCCGGGCCAACCTCGACCGGGGCGGGGTCGACGCACTGGTCGCGATCGGTGGCGAGGACACCCTCGGGGTCGCCGCCCGGCTGCACGACGAGGGTGTGCACGTCGTCGGTGTGCCGAAGACGATCGACAACGACCTCGGCGCGACCGACTACACCTTCGGCTTCGACACCGCCGTGAACATCGCGATGGAGGCGATCGACCGGCTGCACACCACCGCCGAGAGCCACCACCGGGTGCTGATCGTCGAGGTGATGGGGCGCCACGCCGGCTGGATCGCCCTGCACGCCGGACTCGCCGGCGGCGCGAACGTGATCCTGATCCCGGAGCGGCCGTTCGACATCGACGAGGTCTGCCGGTACATCGAGCACCGGTTCCAGAGCCAGTACGCGCCGATCGTGGTCGTCGCGGAGGGAGCGGTTCCCAAGGCCGGCACGATGTCGGTCCGTGCGGGCGACCTCGACGCGTTCGGCCACGTCCGGCTGTCCGGGATCGGCGCCCGGCTGGAGGAGGAGATCCGCGGCCGCACCGGCCACGAGGCCCGCGCCACCGTCCTCGGGCACGTCCAGCGCGGCGGCACCCCCACGGCGTTCGACCGGGTGCTGGCGACCCGGTTCGGGCTGCACGCCATCGACGCCGTCCAAGACCAGCGCTGGGGGACGATGACCGCGCTGCGGGGCACCGACATCGAGCTGGTCGAGCTGGCCGAAGCCACCAAGGAGCTCAAGCTGGTGCCGGAGTCGTTCTACGCCGAAGCGGAGGTTTTCTTCGGCTGACCGGTCCCCGCCGCGGGTGACCGCGGCGGCGGTGAGGTGTCACCGGCGCCGGCTGATATGACCTGAGGTAGTCCTTCACGGACACCTCGGGAGGTGCTTGGAAGGGACCGTCAGGTTTCTCCTTGAAGGTCCGGCGTTCGCCGCGCCTGGTCTTCTGGCACCCCCGGAGGTGGGTCCCGTGGTCGTTCAAGCATGCGCCGTCACATCGTTGACGGTTGTGGTCTCGGTCGATGTGGGCAAGACGGAGTTCGCGTTCTCCGTCAGCGACACCAGCCGCAGGTTGCTGTTGAAGCCCCGGACAGGCTGCCCGATGACAGCCCCGTCGCTGCGCCAGGTCATCGGCGACATTCAGACCGTCGTGTCCCCCGGCGCCATTGTGAAGGTCGGGATCGAAGCGGCCGGGCACTACCACCGGCCGCTGCTCGCGGCCGGGTCCTGGCCGGCCGGGTGGGAGCTGCTCGAGCTCAACCCCGGGCACGTTACCGAGCAGCGCAAGGTCCTGGGCAAGCGCACGATCAAGACCGACGTCATCGACCTGCAGGCCATGACCGAGCTGTTGCTTGCCGGCCGCGGACTGCCGGTCAGGGACCGCTCGGTGGTGTTGACCGAGCTCACCGCCTGGTCGGCTCACCGCACCGGCCGGGTCGCGCTGCGGACCGCGACGAAGAACCAGCTGCTCGGTCAGCTGGACCGGACCTTCCCCGGCCTGACTCTGGCCCTGCCCGATGTCCTGGGCGCCAAGGTCGGGCGACTGGTTGCGACCGAGTTCGCCGACCCCGCCCGACTGGCCGCCCTGGGCACGAGCAGGTTCATCCGGTTCGGTGCGACCCGTAGCCTGCTGATCCGCAAACCGACTGCGGACAAGCTGATCCAGGCCGCGAAGGACGCCCTGCCGACTCGTGATGCTCCGGTCGCGCGGGCCGTTCTGGCCGCGGACCTGACCCTGCTGACCGACCTCGATGCGCAGATCGAGCACGCCACCACACAACTGGCCCGGCTCGTCCCGGCCAGCCCGTTCGCGCCGCTGCTCACCGTCCCAGGGTGGGCCGCGGTAAGGGTCGGGAACTACGGCGGCGCCCTCGGCGACCCCAGCCGGTTCGACAACTACCGGCAGATCTACCGGACCGCCGGGCTCAACCCGATCCAGTACGAGTCCGCCGGCAAGCGCCGCGACAGCGTGATCAGCCGGGAAGGCAGCGTCGAGCTGCGCCGGGCCCTGATCGACCTGGGCCTCGGGCTGTGGCTCACCGACCCCGCCGCCAAGGCCCACGGCCAGCAGCTCCGCGCCCGCGGCAAGAAGGGCGGCGTCATCGGGCTCTTCTTACTTCAGGTGGGGGTGGCTGAGCCTGGATCCACCGTTGAGATAGGGCGGTTTGGCATGTCGTAGACCGCGGATGCCCTGCTGTGTCAGAAGAATGTGGCTTGCGAAGGACACATTGATCCGACCCAGAAGGAGCATCCGCGGGATGCAA
>JBBSHH010000007.1:0-40732 GCA_038253225.1 Mycobacteriales bacterium
ACGATCCGCACGCCGCCGGCCGGCCCCAGCCGGACATGCTCGTTGTGCACGATCGCCGCGGTGACCCGCTCGCGGACCACCGCGGGCAGCCGGCGCGGCTCGCTCAGCGGGTACTGGCGGGCCCGGTCGTGCTCGGCCTCCACCACGCTGAGGATCTCCTCGCGCCACCCGGCCCGGTCGATGCGCTCCCAGCCGACGCGCTCGAACCCGCCATTGGTGGTGCCGTCGACGGCGTCCGCCGGCAGCCACAGCCCGTGATTGGTGGCGGTCAGTGGGCCGGCCGCCCCGACGGCCCACTCGAGCAACCGCTCCCCGCGGCCGAACGCGGGCAGCACACCGGCCACCACCGGCGCGGGCGGACGCTCCCGGCGGAGGCGGACCATCCGGACACCGTACGCGTCAGTCGAGGTAGTCCCGCAGTGCCGCCGCGCGGTCCGGGCGGCGCAGCTTGGCGAGCGTCTTGTACTCGATCTGGCGCACCCGTTCTCGGGTCACCCCGAACTGCTGGCCGACCTCCTCGAGCGTGCGCGGGTGCCCGTCGGTCAGCCCATACCGAAGCTGCAGCAGCGTACGTTCCCGGTGGGACAGCGAGTGCAGCACGTCGCCGAGCTGGTCCTGCAACATTCCGAAGCTGGCCACGTCGAGCGGGACGACGGCGTCCCGGTCCTCGATGAAGTCGCCGAGGCTGCCGCCGTCATCGGCACCGACCGGGGTCTGCAGCGACACCGGCTCCTGGGCGACCGCCAGGATCTCGCGGACCCGAGCCGGGGTGAGCTCCAGCGCGGCCGCGACCTCGGCGATGGTGGGTTCCCGGCCGAGGTTCTGGTGCAGCTGGCGCTGCGTGCGGAGCAGCCGGTTGATCAGCTCGACCATGTGCGCCGGCACCCGGATCGTGCGGGCCTGGTCGGCGATGGCCCGGCCGATGGACTGCCGGATCCACCAGGTGGCGTACGTCGAGAACTTGAAGCCGCGGGTGTAGTCGAACTTCTCGACCGCATGGATCAGTCCGAGGTTGCCCTCCTGGATCAGGTCCAGGAACAGCAGCCCCCGACCGAGGTAACGCTTGGCCACCGAGACGACCAGCCGCAGGTTGGCCTCGACCAGCCGGTTCTTCGCGCCCGTACCGGCCCGTTCGACGGCCGCCAGGTCGGCCCGCAGCTGACCTGGCGGCGGCGGGTCCGCGGCGAGGCGCTCGGCGGCGAACAGGCCCGCCTCGATCTGGCGGGCCAGCTCCACCTCTTCGATCGCGGTGAGCAGCGACACCCGGCCGATCTCGGTGAGGTAGCGCCGGACCGGGTCGCCCGCACCGGCCGAGGCGGCGACCTCGGCCGAGGTGGTGCGGCGCACGGGCGGTCCTCGCTGTCGGTTGCTACAGCTCCCCGATCGCCTGCTCGCGCAACGCCCGCTTGTGCTGCTCGAGTGCGACCAGCTCGCCGAAGAGGCGGTTGTAGTCGTCGGGCGCCTCCACCGGGTTCAGCCGCTGCAGGCGCGACTTCAATTCGACCACCCGCCGGGTGACGGCGAGCTCACGCAGCCGCGCTGTCACCGATCTGGCGTAACGCTCGTCGGGTTCCGTGGCCGCCCGCAGCGGCTCGACCGCGAGCTCGGTGATCAGATCGCGGCCCGCGTCGTCCGGGGCGGCGGCCCGCAGCGCCGCGACCCACGCGGGGCCGCCGGCGCCGGCGGCGTGGACCCCGCCGGCCGCCGCCACGGTCGTGTCGATGCGGGCGTAGCCGACCGCGGTGTAGGCGTCCGGCTCGACCGCGTCGTACGCCGGCCCCACCAGCGCGGGGCGCTGGATGACCACCTTGAGCGCCTCCCGCTCGACCGCCAGCGCCGGGCTCGCCGGGTCCGGCCGGGAGCCCTCCGGGCTGCGCTGGACCGGGCGGGAGGGGGGCCGCGCACCGCCGGCGAGCTCGGCGACCCGGGCCAGCACCGGCTCGACCTCCATGCCGAGCCAGCCGGCCAGCCGGCGACCGTACTCGGGCCGCAGCGACCGGTCCTTGATCGCGGCGACGAGCGGGGCAGCGGCGCCGAGCGCCGCCACCCGCCCCTCCGGGGTCTCGAGGTCGTAGCGCGCCAGCACCGAGCGAAGCGCGAACGCGACGAGCGGCACCCGGCGGGCGACGAGGTCGCGGACGGCCGCGTCCCCGTGCCGCTGCCGCAGCTCGCACGGGTCCAAGCCGGTGGGCTCGACAGCCACGAACGTCTGGGAGACGAACCGCTGGTCCTCGGCGAACGCCTTCAGCGCCGCCTTCTGGCCCGCCGCGTCGCCGTCGAAGGTGAAGATCACCTCGCCGCGGAACTCGTCCTGGTCCATCAGCACCCGCCGCAGCACCGCGATGTGCTCGGGGCCGAAGGCGGTGCCGCAGGTCGCCACCGCGGTCGGTACGCCGGCCAGATGGCAGGCCATCACGTCGCTGACGCCCTCGACCACCACCGCCCGGTGCTCCCGGGCGATCTCCCGCTTGGCCAGGTCGAGGCCGTAGAGCACCGCGCTCTTGCGGAAGATCGGCGTCTCCGGGCTGTTGAGGTACTTCGGTCCGGTGTCGTCCTCGGTGAGCCGGCGGGCGTTGAACCCGACGACCACCCCGGTGGTGTCGCGGATCGGCCAGAGCAGCCGGCCGCGGAAGACGTCGATGAGGCTGCCACGGGCGCTCCGCTTGACCAACCCGCCGACGGTGAGCTCCTCCCGGCTGAAGCCGCGACCGGTGAGGTGGTGCAGCAGGCTGTCCCAGCCGGCCGGGGCGTAGCCGCAGCCGTAGGTGCGCCACGCCGGCGGGTCGAAGCCACGGTCGGTGAGGTACCGGCGGGCCGGCTCGCCCTGGGGGGTGGCGAGCTGCTCGGCGTAGAACGCGGCGGCGGCGGCGTGCGCCTCCTGCAGCCGCTGTCGCTGGCCCTGCTGCTGGCGCGGAGCTGCGCCGCCGTGCTCGTAGGTGAGCGGCACACCGGCCCGCCGGGCCAGCGCCTCCACCGCCTCCGGGAACGACAGGTGCTCGATCTTCTGGACGAACGTGAGTACGTCGCCGCTCTCACCGCAGCCGAAGCAGTGGTAGAAGCCGAGGGCCGCGTTGACCGAGAACGACGGCGTCTTCTCGTCGTGGAACGGGCAGAGCCCCTTGACCCGCCCGGCGCCGGCCGCCCGCAGCTGGAGGTGCTCCCCGATCACCTCGGCGATCGGCGAGCGCTCCCGGACCTGGGCGACGTCCTCGTCACGGATCCGACCGGCCACGCGGGCACCTCCCCCGGGACACCGGCGGGAGCCGGTCAGGCCGCTCGCAGTCTAGCCAGCCAGCCGTCGGATCATCCGGTAGTGCGGGCCGGCCGGTGCAGAGTCGAACTGCTCCCCAACCGTCTCGAAGCCGGCCCGGCGGTAGAACGCGACGGCCGGGGTGCGGGCGTTGCACCACAGCATTGGCGCGGACCGCGCGGCGAGCTCGGCGAACGTCCGTTCGAGCAGCGCCGAGCCGACGCCGCGGCTCCGCACGGCCGACGCGGTGGCCATCCCCCGCAGCCGCCAGCCGGGCACCCCGTCCAGCGGCTCGGGAAACACCGTCGCGCAGCCGACGACGGCGCCGGTCCGGTCGTATGCCGCGAGGTGCAGCGTGTCGGGCCGGTCGTCCTGCGGATAGACCGACGCGGCCGGCGGCAGCCCGGGACGCAGCACCGCGGCCCGCAGCGGACGCACCGCGGCGGCGGGTGCGGGCCTGATCTCGACCGGACCGGTCGCCGGGCCGGCCGTCAGCGGCGTCCCGACTCCTGGTCCCGGCGCCGGCCCCGCCCGCCCAGACGCGCCTGGAGACGGCGCAGCGGCCGGACGGCGGCGGGTGCCCGCACCGTCCGGGTGGGACCCAGCAGGAAGGCCTCCTGCCAGCTATCACCGTCGAGGTACTCCACGCAGACGATCGGGGCGACCCAGAGCTCGACCTTGCGGAGGACCTCCTCGGCGGTCCACGCCGACAGCGTGGACTTCAGCCATTCCTCGAGCTTCGCCCGGGCTGGTTCCGGTACCTCGTCGAGCCCGGACCTGCCGCGCATGACCAGAGGCTGCAGGTTCTCCGCCGCGTCGGCGTTCGACCCCGAGTATTCCGACCCGGCGTACGCCCAATCGCAGGTAACCCGGCGCGACACCACGACCCTCTTGTACTGGGAGAAGCGCCCGTCTCCGCCGCACCGGGGACACACCACCTTCCCCGCCCGGCACTCGGGGCATTTCCGCTCCCCGCTGCCGCCGCACCTCGAGCAGGGGACCTTGCGACTCCCCCCGCAGACCTGGCACGGATGCGCCTCGCGGTAGGCCGCGGACTTGAGCAAGCAGGCACTGCACATGTCCGTCGTGGCGCACGAGGTCCGCCCCCTGCCCTTGCAGGTTGCGCACCAGATCAAGTTCTGGTCATCGCAGTCGGGGCACATGACGGTGCGGGCGGAGCCGTCGAGCACTGCCTCCCAGTCGCCGTCCTCCCATGGCGCTATCCCGGTGACGACCTGGCTTACCGGCCCGGCGTGCGTGCCGCCCGACGGGAGATCGGGCGCCTCCGTCTGCTCGACCGTGCGCGCCTCCGTCACCCGCGTGACCTGCAGGGCCGCGACATCTCCGGCACTGATCCGCAGGTCCGTGTCGAACAGGGAGCTGGGCACCATGAGCTTCGTCCGCGCCCACTGCCTGAGCGCCTCATGGACCTCCGGCTCCGTGGGCAGTCGCGGCCACTCGGGCAGCAGGTCCGACGGTTCTGGTGCGACGTCAGCCTCGACGCTGATCGTGCATCCGTTGTCGGCGTCACCCACCTGGACGCTCCCACGGTGGGCTCCGGGCTCGGCGGCCGACAGCCGCACCACGACCGCGTCACCAGCGGATCGGGCGCTGAAAACCCGGCCTCCCGAGCGCACCACCGGCTTCCCGCCGCCTGTCCGTGGGCCCGGGAGGCGGACCCGGGCCTCGGCCCGTACCGGCGGCACGAGCGTGCCGAAGCGCACCGGCTCGATATCACCGGCCGAACGACCGGTCGCCGGCCCCGCATCATCGGATTCGAGCGCCGGGAGCGCGTCGGTCGGAATCAGAAAGGCCACCTTGTCGCTCTCGAGCTCGCTCTCCATGGCCACGACACCGACGACGCCGTGGACCTCGTCGTCCCAGACCGGCGCGCCGCTAAATCCGCTGCGCACCCGCGCACCGGTGACGCGGACGCCCTCCATCTGGACCAGGCCGTTGCTCACGCGACCCCTGAGTTTCCCGGCTGCCAGCGTCCCCTCGGGGAAGCCCGGCGGGAACCCCAGCACTCGGAAAGGATGGTCACAGAGCTCTGCGCCGTCCAGGAAGGCCACCGGACGACTGCCGGCAGGCGCCTCGCCGAGCAGCCGCAGGACCGCGACGTCCCCCCGGTCGTCGTCGTCGATGGGCAGCCAACGCACGACCTCCGCCGCCACGCTCACCCGGTCGTCCAGGCACGGGAAGTCCACCGTGACGGTGTCCGTCGGCTGCGACTGTTCGTGTCGATGCCGACCGAGGGAGGAGTTGACCACGTGCGCGCAGGTGATGATCCGCGAACCGTCGACCAGCGTTCCGGCGCCGACCGGCTGGCCGTCGGGCCCGCTGACCCGGACGAGCGCGGGCCCGAGGAGCTGACGCACGAGGTCGGCTCGACCTCTAGCCATGTCGGCTCCACGTGAGGGAGAGCTGGAAGTTGCACTCCGCCGCGGTCGCGGCGATCACGGCTCCGGCCGAGACCGTCAGCTTGACGCCGAACTGCACGTTGACCTCGTCCGGCGGGTGGTCGAGGGCCCGAACCTTCCCGAGCAGCGCGACGGCCACCGGCTCCACGACCGAGCCGATCTCCTCGAACCGCTTCGACGACTGGATGACGACCTCATCCGAACGTCGGGACGCCCGGGCCAGGCCACGCTCGCGATCAGACTCCTCGACCTCGACGACCACGCTCGTCCCGTCGTCGAGGCGGTACTCGATGAGATTCTTCACCGGCGGCCCTTCCGCCTACCGGTCAGGGAAGGCGTCTCGCGAACGACCGAGTCGAGTCGATGCAGGTCACGAACGTACGCTTGGCCACTGTCCGTGGCCAGGCGAGGATGAGCCAGTCATCGCCGGTCACCCGCGAGGCGGGCGCGCCACGTTGCCGCCGACCGGTCGGTCAGCGATGCCACCTGGTCGACGACCACCCGCAGCCGCCCGGCGTCGTCCGGTGCCGCCCCCCACGCCGGGCGCAGGCTCGGGTCGAGCGCCGCCGGCGCCGCCCGGGTGAGGCTCGCGACCAGCTCGGCGATCAGCTCCCGCTCCCGCGCCCGGGCGGCGACCGAGCCGGCCCGTCCGATGACGTAGCGCACGGTCACTCCCTTGAGCAGTGCACACTCCGCCCGAACCGGCCCGGGAACCACCAGCTCGGCGGCGTAGCGGGCCAATGGCCGGTCGCCGTATCGAGCCCGGGTGGCCGTCAGCGCCGCGACGCAGAACCGCGCGATCAGCTCGCTGGTCATCCGCTTGAGCGCGACCAGCGCCGCCGGTGTGCCGTCGTAGGACCTCGGCCACCACGGCTGCCGGAGCAGCCGGTCCAGGGCGGGCTCCAGCTCGGCGGCGGGCGCGTCGGGGAAGGTCAACGCCGTCAGCTCGACGAGCTCGGCGCGCTCCCCCCGGTCGAGCAGCGCGGCGACCGGCACATGACCGGCGTGCAGCCCGTCCTCCAGGTCGTGCACCGAGTAGGCCACGTCGTCGGCCCAGTCCATGACGTGCGTCTCCAGGCTGCGCCGGCCGGACGGGGCACCGGCGCGCAACCAGTCGAAGACCGCGCGGTCCTCGGCGTACACGCCATACTTGGGGCCCCCCGGGCGCTTGGGCCACGGGTACTTCGTCGCCGCGTCGAGCACGGCGCGGGTGAGGTTCAGGCCGGCGCTCCGGCCGTCGGGATGCAGGGTCTTGGCCTCCAGCCGGGTGAGCACCCGCAGGCTCTGCGCATTGCCCTCGAAACCCCCGCAACCGGCCGCAGCGATGTCGAGGGCGAGCTCGCCGTTGTGCCCGAACGGCGGATGGCCCAGGTCGTGGGCCAGGCAGGCGGCGTCGACGGCGTCCGGGTCGCAGCCGAGCGCCTGCCCGAGCTCCCGGCCGACCTGGGCGCACTCCAGCGAATGGGTGAGTCGGGTGCGCGGGAAGTCGTCCTCTCCCGGCACGACGACCTGGGTCTTGGCGGCCAGCCGGCGCAGTGCCGACGAGTGCAGCACCCGAGCCCGGTCACGCTGGAACGGCGACCGGTCAGGATCGACCGCCTTTGCGGACTCGGGCACCCAGCGCTCGACGGCAGCGACGGCGTACCCGGCGACGGTCATCGCCGCCGACGATAACCGGCGCCGCGGACGACCGGCGCCGCAACCTGTCCGCTGCGGAGGAGGATCAGGCCGCCGGACCGCTGGTCTGCTTGGCCCAGACGACCCGCCCGTTGGCCTTGCCGAGGTGGTTGTCGGCGTACGCCACCTGGGCGTATCCGTCCGGCCCGATCGCGAGCTCGAAGAAGTCGAGCAGGCTGCGGTCGCCACCGCCGACGCAGAGCAGGCCCTTCAGGCAGATCTGGCCCTTGTGGATGGCGGTGGCGGAGACCCGGCCACGGGTGATCGTGGGGGCGCCGCTGGCGGCGTTGCGGATCTGGGCGAAGTTGACGTTCCAGATCGCTGCCGGGTCGTCGGTCGAGGTGGCGTTCGCGCTGTCGTACCACGCCATGTCGATGACCCCGGCGTGCCCACCGGCGCCGGTGGAGTAGATCGCCTCGCCCGAACCGCCCGGGTGGCCGTCGACCTTAACCTGCGGGCTCCAGTGCAGCCCCTTGTCCTTGGAGTAGACGTAGACGGTGTGGAAGTGCCCGGGGGTGCCGTCGTCGGAGTTGTAGAACACGTAGACGTTGCCGGCGGCGTCGACGCTGCCCCACGGGAAAATCGCCCCGTTGGTGGGTCGCGGCCCGGTCGGACCGCCCTGCGGCACGCTGATCACCGCGTAGTTGTTGGTCCAGGTCTTCCCGGCGTCGCCGGAGTGCGCCACGACGATCCCACGGGTCGGGCCGTACGGCGGGGTCGGTGGGCTCAGGTTGGAGACCAGGTCGGAGATCGAGTACAGCACGTAGAGGTCCTGGCCGCCGGGGCCGACCAGCATCGGGCCGCTGAAGGTGTTCCCGCCCTGGTCGGAGATCGAGGCGGTGCTGCCCTTGCGGGGCGTGGACGCGGCCCCGGGTGCCGCGATCGCCTGGTCCGGGGAGTTGACCGGGTTGGCGGCGTCGATCGCCGGCCAGGTCCTGCCGCCGTCGGTGCTACGGGCGAAGAGCTCCGCCTCGGCGGCGAAGTCGTGGTACACGAGGTAGGTGGTCTTGCCGTCGGGCGAGTGCGCGAACCACTGCCGGTCCTGCTCGATCCCGGCCGTACGGCCGGCGTCCCAGGTCTTGCCGTAGTCCTTGGAGATCTTCACGTTGCTGTCGGTGATCTCCAGGTCGGCCGAGAGCAGCGTGCCGTCGGGCAGGAAGTCCAGCTCGGAGTCACCGCCCCCGTTGGGGGAGGTCGTGTACGTCGTGCCGAAGCTGCGGCCACCGTCGCTCGAGTACCAGTACTGCACGCCGCCGTTGCCCTGCGGGTCGCTGCCCGGCACCGACACGGCGATGTGGCCGTCCCGGGCCACCGCGAGCGAGGGCTCGCCGTAGTTGCCGCTGGCGGCCAGCGGGGTGGTGCGGAAGGTGAAGCTCGTGCTGGCTGCCGCGGAGCCGCCCGCGCCGCCGGCGGCCAGGGCGGTCGCGCCGGCGATCGCCAACGCGGCCAGGACAGGGGTGCGCCGCATGCAGACCTCTTCACATCGGACGGGCGCGCCGGTCGGTCACCGGCACGTGGGTGGCGTGCCGCCCATTTCGGCACCGGCGGTGAAGATACCTGCCTCAGGCGGCTCCCGGTCCCTTGACAGAGGTGCGGTGGAACGCCCGGTAGAACAGGTACGCGACGGTCTCCCTGACCACGTACCGCAGTTCGGTGCCGCGGGAGTGCACGACCGGACCGGACCGGACCGGTGAGGTCTCGGCGGTCAGCCCGAGGTCGTGCGCCATCCGCCGGGACCGCAGGCTGTGCCACGGGTCGGTGACGATCACGGCAGTGCGCCAGCGGTGGTCGGCGAAGACCCGGGCGGCGGCCTCCAGGCTGTTGAGCGTGTCCGTGCCCCGGGGCACCGGCAGCAGCGCACCGGCCGGTACGCCGTGCGCGGCGAGGTAGCGGGCGCCCGCGGCCGCCTCGGTCGTGCGGTCGCCGGGCTGGCCGGCCCCGACCGTGACGATCCGGGGCGCGACATGCTCGGCGTAGAGCGCCCGGGCGTGGTCGAGCCGAGCCCGGAAGATCTCCGACGGCCGGCCGTCGAACTGGCTGGCACCGAGAACGATGAGGGCATCCGAGCGGGGGTGCGCGTCCTCACGGGCGACCTGCCACACCCGCACCGCGGTGCCTCCCACGGTCAGGGCCGCGACGACGATGATCAGCAGGACGACCCGCCAGACCCACTTCAGCCGGGCCCGCGGGATCACCGGCGGGGACCGCTCACCGGCTGTCGCTGCCCTCGCTCTCGAGCACCGCGCGGCCCGCCTCGAGACGGGCCACCGGCACCCGGAACGGCGAGCAGGACACGTAGTCCAGGCCCACCCGGTGGAAGAAGTGCACCGACTCGGGATCACCACCGTGCTCGCCGCAGACCCCGAGATGCAGGTCCGGCCGGGTGGCCCGGCCCTCCTCGACGGCGATCTGGACGAGCCGGCCGACCCCCTCGACGTCGAGGGACTCGAACGGGCTGACCCCGAAGACGCCGTAGTCGAGGTACTGGGTGAAGAAGCTCGCCTCGACGTCGTCGCGGGAGAAGCCCCACGCCATCTGGGTCAGGTCGTTGGTGCCAAAGGAGAAGAACTCCGCCGCCTCGGCGATCTGCCCGGCGGTCAGCGCCGCCCTGGGCACCTCGATCATCGTGCCGATCAGCGTCGGTACGTCGACGCCGGTCTCTTCCCGGACGGTCTCGAGGACCCCCAGCGCCTCGTCCCGGATGATCTCCAGCTCCTGCACCGCCCCGACCAGCGGGATCATGATCTCCGGGCGGGGGTCGCGACCGGCGGAGCGGCACTCGGCGGCGGCCTCGGCGATCGCCCGCACCTGCAGGGCGAACAGGCCGGGGACCACCAGGCCGAGCCGGACGCCGCGCAGCCCCAGCATGGGGTTCTGCTCGTGCAGCCGGCGGACGGCGTCGAGCAGCGTGCGCAGCTCGGCCGGGGACCGCCCGGAGGACGGCGGCCGGCCGGTGGCCTCCGCCACCGCCGCCTCGACGGAGAGCTCGGTGAGGTCCGGCAGGAACTCGTGCAGCGGCGGGTCGAGCAGCCGGATCGTGACCGGCAGCCCGTCCATCGCGGTGAGGATCCCGACGAAGTCCTCCCGCTGCAGCGGCAGCAGCGCGGCGAGGCTCTGCTCCCGCTCGTCGTCGGTGTCGGCGAGGATCATCCGCTCGACCAGCTGGCGACGGTCGCCGAGGAACATGTGCTCGGTGCGGCACAGCCCGATGCCGTGGGCACCGAAGCGACGGGCCCGCTCGGCGTCCTCGGGGGTGTCGGCGTTCGCCCGCACCTTCAGCCGCCGGATGCTGTCCGCGTGCCCGATCACCCGGTGCACCGAGGCGACCAGGTCGTCCGCGCCCTCGGCGGTCGGGTCGATCGAGCCCTCGAAGTACTCGACGACCGGGGACGGCACCACCGGCACATCGCCGAGGTACACCACCCCGGAGGTGCCGTCGATGGACAGCGTGTCGCCCTCGTTGACGATCACGCCGCCCGGTGCGGTGAACCGGCGGGCCTTCGTGTCGACGTCGAGCTCCTCCGCACCGCAGACGCAGGTCTTGCCCATGCCGCGGGCCACGACGGCGGCGTGGGAGGTTTTGCCGCCGCGGCTGGTCAGGATGCCCTGTGCCGCGATCATGCCGACCAGGTCGTCCGGGTTGGTCTCCCGGCGCACCAGGATCACCGGCTTCCCGGTGGCCGCCAGCTCCTCGGCGCGGCGCGAGTCGAACACCGCCTGGCCGACGGCCGCGCCGGGGCTGGCGTTCATGCCCTTGGCGATCCGCTGCCGGTCGGCCGCGTCGTCGAACCGGGGGAACATCAGCTGGCCGAGCTGCGCGCCGGTGACCCGGGTGAGCGCCTCGTCCATCCCGATCAGGCCCTGGTCGACGAGTTGGGTGGCGATCCGGAACGCGGCGCCGGCGGTGCGCTTGCCGACCCGGGTCTGCAGCATCCACAGCTTGTTGCGCTCGATCGTGAACTCGATGTCGCACAGGTCCCGGTAGTGCTCCTCGAGCGTGTGCATGATCTCGAGCAGCTGGTCGTACGCCGGCTTGTCGATGCCCTCCAGGTCCTGCAGCGGCACGGTGTTGCGGATGCCGGCGACGACGTCCTCGCCCTGCGCGTTCTGCAGGTAGTCGCCGTAGATGCCCTGCTCACCGCTGCCCGGGTCGCGGGTGAACGCCACACCGGTGCCGGAGTCCATGCCGAGGTTGCCGAACACCATCGCGACGACGTTCACGGCGGTGCCGAGGTCCGCCGGGATGCGCTCCTGGCGCCGGTAGAGGATGGCCCGGTCGGCGTTCCAGGAGTCGAACACCGCGTTGACCGCGAGGTCCATCTGCTCGCGCGGGTCGGCGGGGAACTCCCGCCCCGCTTCGGACTTCACGATGCCCTTGTACGCCTCGACGACCGCGCGCAGGTCGGTCTCGTCCAGGTCGAGGTCGGACTCGGTGCCGCGTTCGGCCTTGACCGCGTCGAACGCCTCGTCGAACCTCTCCCCGGAGATGCCCAGCACCGTCTTGCCGAACATCTGGATGAGCCGGCGGTAGGAGTCCCAGGCGAACCGCGCGGAGCCGCTCTGCTTGGTCAGCCCCGCGACGCTGTCGTCGTTGAGGCCGATGTTCAGGACGGTCTCCATCATGCCGGGCATGGAGAACTTCGCCCCGGACCGGACGCTGACCAGCAGCGGGTCGTCGGGCTGGCCGAGCTCCTTGCCCATCGCGGTCTCGAGGCGGTCGAGGTGTTCGCTCACCTCGGCGGCGAGCTCGGGCGGTGTCCCGCCGGTCCGCAGGTAGTGCTGGCAGGCTTCGGTGGTGATCGTGAAGCCGGGCGGGACCGGCAGCCCGAGGTTCGTCATCTCGGCGAGGTTCGCACCCTTGCCGCCGAGCAGGTCCTTGAGGTCGCGGTTGCCCTCGGCGAAGTCGTAGACGTACTTGGTCATGGCCGGCTCCTCGGACTGCCCAGGGGGCCCACAGGTTAGCGGAGGCGTTCGGCGAGGTAGCCATCCACCGCGTCGAGGGAGACCCGGTCCTGGGTCATCCGGTCCCGCTCCCGCACGGTCACCGCCTGGTCGTCGAGTGAGTCGAAGTCGACCGTGACGCAGTACGGCGTGCCGATCTCGTCCTGCCGCCGGTAGCGGCGGCCGATCGAGCCGGCGTCGTCGAAGTCCACGATCCAGCGCTGCCGCAGCCGGGCGGCCAGCGACCGGGCCACCGGCGAGAGCCGCTCGTTGCGGGACAGCGGCAGCACCGCGGCCTTGACCGGCGCCAGCCGCGGGTCGAGCCGGAGCAGCACCCGCTTGTCGACACCGCCCTTGGTGTTCGGCGCCTCCTCCTCGGTGTAGGCGTCGAGCAGGAACGCCAGCGAGCTGCGGTCGACACCGACCGCGGGCTCGATGACGTAGGGCGTGTAGCGCTCGCCGCTGTCCTGGTCGAAGTAGGACAGCTCGACACCGGAGGCCTTGGAGTGCACGGTGAGGTCGTAGTCGGTGCGGTTCGCGACCCCCTCCAGCTCGCCCCACTCCGCGCCCGGGAAGCCGAACCGGTACTCGATGTCGACGGTGCGCTTCGAGTAGTGCGACAGCTTCTCGGCCGGATGCTCGTAGACCCGCAGGTTCTCCGCCCGGACGCCGAGGTCACCGAACCAGCCCATCCGCTCGGCCAGCCAGTACTCGTGCCACTGCTCGTCGGTACCGGGCGGCACGAAGAACTCCATCTCCATCTGCTCGAACTCGCGCGTCCGGAAAATGAAGTTGCCGGGGGTGATCTCGTTGCGGAACGACTTGCCGATCTGCGCGATCCCGAACGGCGGCTTCTTGCGGGCGGACTGCTGCACGTTGAGAAAGTTGATGAAGATGCCCTGCGCGGTCTCGGGTCGTAGGTAGGCCAGCCCGCTCTCGTCCTCGACCGGCCCGAGGTGGGTGCGCAGCAGGCCGTTGAACATCCGCGGCTCGGTGAACGCGCCCTTCGTGCCGCAGCTCGGACAGTTCACGTCGGCCAGGCCGCCCGGGGGCGGGGCGCCGTGCTTGTCGGCGTAGGCCTCCTGGAGGTGGTCGGCGCGCCAGCGCCGGTGACACGACAGGCACTCGGTCAGCGGGTCGACGAACGCCTCGACATGCCCGGAGGTCTGCCAGACCGCCGGGGCCAGGATCACCGAGGAGTCCAGCCCGACGATGTCGTCGCGGCGCTGCACCATCGCGGTCCACCACGCGCGCTTGACGTTGTTCTTCAGCTCCACCCCGAGCGGACCGTAGTCCCACGACGCCCGCAGGCCGCCGTAGATCTCGCTGCTGGGGTAGACCAGGCCGCGGCGCTTGCTCAGGTTGACGATCGTGTCCAGGCGGTCGGTCTTCGCTGCCACGGCGGTCTCCATCCGGCTGGCGGTCGGCGGGCACCCCCGAGGCTACCCGCCGTCGGCGTAGACCAGCTCGAAGGCGCTGGGCTCGGGGTGGGCAGAGCCGAGCAGCGGCGCGGCGTGCACGCGGACGTCGTACGCCGAGAGCGACCGACGGTAGGCGCCGACGCCCTCCCACTCGGTGGTCAGCACCCAGGCGGTCGCGTCGTCCACCGCCCGACCGAGCCGGCCGCGCCGGGAGCCGGGGCGGGCGGCGAGCGCGGCCAGGGCCGCCCGCGCCGAGGCCTCGAAGCCCGCACCGTCCACCTCCGGCACGGTGAAGCGGGTCACGACGAGCACGGCGCCTCCGGTGCGGCAGGATGACGCGGGCCACCGTAAACCCCAGCAGCAGGAGCTCGCCGTGCCGTCGTCACCGCGCCGGCCGTCGCCACGCCGACAGGCGCTCGAACGCCGGAGCGCGGCGCCCCTGGCCTACCTCGGCAGCCTGCCGCGCTGGCTGCCGGCGACCGGGATGGCGCTGCTGCTGGTGACCGGGCTGGCGTTGCCCGGGCTGGCCGGCGCGGTGGTGCTCACCGTCGTCGTCGCGGTGCTCGGGTGGCTGGTGCTGCTGTCCTGGCCGGTGCTGCGCCCGCCGGCGCGGGTGCTGCGGGTGCTCGTTCTCGGCGTACTGGCCGCCGCCGCGCTGCGTCAGTATGGCAATGGTTTTCATTGACGTGAGATTCTCGGACCATGGCGGTGGTCTTTGCGCTGAGTACGTTCCTGTCCACCTTCGTCGGTGGCGCGGTCGCGCTGCGCAACAGCGACCGCCTGCACCTGGTGCTCGGCTTCACCGCCGGGGTGATCCTCGGGGTGGTCGCCTTCGACCTACTCCCGGAGATCTTCGATCTCTCCGACGGCCGCGGCCCCGGCGTTCCGGCGGTGATGCTCATGTTCGTCGCCGGCTTCCTCGTGCTGCACCTGCTCGAGCGCAGCGTCGCCCTGCACGGCGCGCACGAACAGGAGTACGGCGTCCATCACCATCCCGCCGTCGGGCTCGTCTCGGCGCTGGCGCTGGCGGCGCACAGCTTCATGGACGGCGTCGGGATCGGCCTGGCGTTCCAGGTCAGCAGCTCGGTCGGCGTGACGGTGGCGCTGGCCGTCATCGCGCACGACTTCGCCGACGGGCTGAACACCGTCTCGATCATGCTGGCGCATCGCCACACCCGCCGGAACGCGCTGGTGCTGCTCGGCGTCGACGCGCTGGCCCCGGTGGTCGGCGCCGCCTCGACGCTGCTGTTCACCCTGCCCGACCGAACGCTGGGGCTCTACCTCGGCTTCTTCGCCGGATTCCTGCTCTACCTCGCGACCGGCGACATCCTGCCGGAGGCGCACAGCCGGCACCCCTCCCGGCTGACACTGCTGGCCACCGTGCTCGGCATCGCCGGGATGTGGGCCGTGGTGGGGGCATCGTGACCCGCCAGCGCGAGGCGATCGCGGCGGCACTGGACCAGGCGGCCGGGTTCCGCAGCGCGCAGGACTTGCACGCCGGCCTTCGCCGCGCCGGTGGCCGGGTGGGGCTCACCACGGTCTACCGGACGCTGCAGGCGCTGGTCGACGCCGGCGAGGTCGACGTGCTGCGGACCGACGGCGGGGCGGCGGTCTACCGCCGCTGCCGCACCGGCCGCCACCATCACCACCTGCTCTGCCGGGACTGCGGCGCTTCTGTGGAGGTGGAAGGCCCGGCGGTCGAGCGCTGGGCGGAGCGGACCGCCGGGTCGCACGGCTTCACCGACGTAGGGCACACCGCCGAGGTGTTCGGCCGCTGCCCGGCGTGCTCGGGCTAGCTCCGGCGCCGGCCGTGACGCTCAGCCGAGCGCACCGGCCCGCTCCATCAGTTCGACCCGGTTGCCCGCCGGGTCGCGGGTGAAGCCGCGCCGCCCACCGAAGAGGTCTTCTTGCTCTGTCCACGGCGCGCCGGTGTCCCGGACCCGGTCGAGCACCGTGGCGAAGTCGTCGACGACGAGCCCGAAGTGGCTGTCGGCGTGGCGCTCCCCCGGCCGCTCGCTGACGTGCAGCTGGGAGCCGTCGCCGATCTCGAACCACGCACCCTCCGCCGCCACCCCGTCCGCGGGCTTGGCGACCCGGACCAGGCCCAGCACGTCGGCGTAGAAGGGAACGACGGAGTCGGTCCCACCCGGCGGGACGACGACGTTGACGTGGTGCAGCCGGCTCATGCTGAGGTCCCTTCGTTCGGCACCGCGCCGCCGTACCGGCGGTCGCGGCTCGCGTAGCTCTCGATGGCGGCCCACAGGTGCCGCCGGTCGAAGTCCGGCCAGAGCGTGTCCACGAACGCGAGCTCCGCGTAGGCCGACTGCCACAGCAGGAAGTTGGAGATCCGCTGCTCCCCGGAGGAGCGGACGAACAGATCCACGTCGGGCATCGCCGGTTCGTCGAGGTATCGGCTGATCGTCCGCTCGGTCACCTTCTCCGCGGAGAGCCGCCCGGCGGCGACGTCCCTGGCGATGGCGGCCGCCGCGTCGGCGATCTCGGCGCGTCCGCCGTAGTTGACGCACATCGTCAGCGTCAGGACCCGGTTGCCTTTGGTCAGCTCCTCCGCCTCCTCGAGCCGGCGCACGACGTTCTTCCACAGCCGGGGCCGTCGCCCGGCCCACCGCACCCGAACGCCCATCTCGTGCATCTCGTCCCGCCGCCGGACCAGCACGTCCTCGTTGAACCCCATGAGGAAGCGCACCTCGTCCGGCGACCGCTTCCAGTTCTCGGTGGAGAACGCGTACGCCGAGAGCCACTCGACGCCCACCTCGATGGCTCCTTCGACGCAGTCGAAGAGCGAGTGCTCCCCCGCCTCGTGCCCCTTCGTCCGCGGCAGCCCGCGCTGCCTGGCCCACCTGCCGTTGCCGTCCATGACCAGCGCCACGTGCCGGGGCACGACGCCGCGGGGCAGCTCGGGCGGGCGAGCCCCGGACGGGTGCGGCCGCGGCGGTCGCACCGACCGGCTCACGTGCGCTCCACCAACGGCAGGGAGCGCAGGCCGCGCTCCAGGTGCCACTGCAGATGGGCCGCCACCAGGCCGCTCGCCTCCCGCCGGTCCCGGATCGTGCTGCCCTCGGCGTGCGACCAGTCCCCCCCGAGCAGCGCCCCGAGCAGCTCGACGGTCGCGGCGCCCACGGTGACCGCACCGGCCGGCCGGCAGGCGCCGCAGACAACACCGCCGGCCGCGACGGCGAACCACCGGTGCGGTCCGGCGCCACCGCAGCGGGCGCAGTCGGTCAGCACCGGCTCGTAACCCGACACGGCCAGCGCCCGCAGCACAAAGGCGTCGAGCACCATCGAGGCGGAGTGCTCCGCCGCGGCCAGAGATCGCAGCCCCCCGACCAGCAGCAGGTAGAGCCGCAGCGTCGGCTCCCGCTCCTCCGCGGTCAACCGCTCTGCCGTCTCGAGCATCGCGGTGCCGGCGGTGTAGCGCCCGTAGTCGGCGGCGATGTCCTGACCGTAGGCGCTGATGCCCTCGGCCTGGGTGACGATGTCGAGCTCCCGGCCCTGGAACAGCAGAAGGTCGACCTGGCTGAACGGCTCCAGCCGGGCACCGAACTTCGACCGGGTTCGGCGCACCCCCTTCGCGACCGCCCGCACCCGCCCCGTCCGCCGGGTGAGCAGGGTGATGATCCGATCCGCCTCGCCGAGCTTCTGGGTGCGCAGCACCACCCCCTCGTCGCGGTAGAGCGTCACCCGGCCAGTGTGTCAGCCGGCGCCGGCAGCGCGTCGTCCCGGCCCGACGGGCAACCTCGGCTTGGCTGACATCGGCCGGCCCGACGGGCCGCTCGTCGGGCGGCTCCCGGGACCCACGAGGACCGGACGGGGACGCGGACGGGAGTCAGAAGCCCAGTCGGCGCAGCTGTTTGGGGTCGCGCTGCCAGTCCTTGGCCACCTTGACCCGCAGGTCGAGGTAGACCGGGCTGCCCAGCAGGCGCTGCACCTGGTGGCGGGCGACCGTACCGACCGTCTTGAGCCGGGCGCCGCCGGTGCCGATGACGATCGCCTTCTGCGAGGGCCGCTCCACGTAGACGGTGGCGTGCACGTCGACCAGGTCCTTGTCGGGGCGCCGGGCCATGTCCTCCACCACGACGGCGAGTGAATGGGGCAGCTCGTCCCGGACGCCTTCCAGCGCCGCCTCCCGGATCAACTCCGCCACCATCGTCCACTCCGGCTCGTCGGTGAGCTCACCGGCCGGGTAGAGCGCGGGCCCTGGCGGTAGCCGGGCCACGAGCAGGTCGGCGAGCAGGTCGACCTGGTAGCCGGAGGCGGCCGAGACCGGAAGCACCTCGGCCCAATCCTGCAGCGCGGCGACGTCGAGCAGGTGCGCCCCCAGCCGGTCCTTGTCGACGAGATCGGACTTGGTCGCGATGGCGAGCACGGGCGTCCGGCCCAGCCGGGCGAGCTCCGCGGCGATGAAGCGGTCACCGGTGCCGACCGGCTGGTCGGCGGGGAGGCAGAAGCCGATCACGTCGACCTCGGTGAGGGTGCTGCGGACCACGTCGTTGAGCCGCTGGCCGAGCAGGGTGCGTGGCTTGTGCAGCCCGGGCGTGTCGATGACGACCAGCTGGGCGTCCGGCCGGTGGACGATGCCGCGGACCGCGTGTCGGGTGGTCTGCGGTCTGCCGCTGGTGATCGCCACCTTGATGCCGACCAGACGATTGGTCAGGGTAGACTTGCCCGCGTTCGGCCGCCCGACGAAGCACGCGAAGCCCGACCGGTGCACGGTGGCGGTGGGCTCCGGGGCGGTGGTCACGGCGTCACGGTACGGACGAGGCTCCCGTCCGGGCGCGCGAGCAGCAGCACCGGGACCCCGAACTCGCGCAATACCACCTCGTCACCGGGCGCCAGCGCGTCGGCCTCGGTGACCACCGCGGCCGCCTCGAACGTTCGGGCGCCGCTGGACGCAGCCGCAGCCACCGCGGCCCGCAGCGCGGAGATCGTCCAGCTCGGGTCGGCCGCCTCCACCGTCGCGGCGGCGTAGGTGCGGCCGTCCGTGTCACGGACCGCTGCGCCGTCGGCCGCACCGGTGTGGGGTGCGTAGGCGCGGCCACGGGCGGCCCGGGCCAACGTGATGATCTTCTGGTCTTCGGCGTCGAGGTCAGGCACCGATGGACTCCGTGCTGCCACCGGACACCACGGCCGGCTCGGCCGGAGGGGGTTCCCGCGTGATCAGCACGGTGCCCACCCGGTTCCGCCGACCCTTGGCGCTCTCGGCGGTGAACGTCAACCCCTGCACGGTGATGGTCGCGCCGGGAATCGGCACGCGGCCCAGCTCGGTGGCGAGCAGGCCACCGACGGTCTCGACGTCCTCGGTGGCCAGCTCGACCCCGTACATCTCGTCGATGTCCTCGACCGGCATGCGGATCGTGACCCGGGCAGTGTTCTCGTCGAGCTGCTCGAGACCCGGGGTCTCGCGGTCGTACTCGTCCCGGATCTCCCCGACGATCTCCTCGAGGATGTCCTCGATCGTCACCAGGCCGGCGGTGCCGCCGTACTCGTCGATGACGATCGCGACGTGCGAGCGTTGCGCCTGCATCTCGCGCAGCAGCTCGTCGACGGGCTTGGAGTCGGGTACGTAGGTCACCGGCCGCATGGTGTGGTCGATGGTCTCGGTGGACTCACCCTCGCGGTGGTCATAGCTGCGCCGAGCGAGGTCCTTGAGGTAGGCGATGCCGACGACGTCGTCCTCGTTCTCCCCGACCACCGGGATCCGGGAGAAGCCGCTGCGCAGGGCGAGCGACAGCGCCTGCCGGACCGTCTTGGTGCGCTCGATGAACACGATGTCGGTGCGGGGAACCATCACCTCGCGGACCAGCGTGTCCCCCAGCTCGAACACCGAGTGGATCATCTGCCGCTCGTCGGCCTCGATGACCTGGCGTTCCTCGGCCAGGTCCACCAGGTCGCGCAGCTCGGCTTCGGAGGAGAACGGCCCGTCGCGGAAGCCGCGACCCGGGGTCAGGGCGTTTCCCAGCGCGATCAGCAGTCGCGGCAGCGGACCGAGGACGTGAGCGAGGGCGAGGGCGAAGCCGGCCGCCCGTAGCCCGACCGCGTCAGCGTGCTGCCGGCCGATCGTGCGCGCACCGACCCCGACGAGGACGTAGCTGGCGATCGTCATCGCCCCCGCGGCGGTCGCCACCGCCGGCCAGCCGATGCCGAACGCCTCGACGCAGGCAACCGTGACCAGCACGGTGGCGAGCAGTTCGGCGACGACCCGGAGCAGCAGCAGGAGGTTCAGGTACCGCGGCGGATCGGCCAGCACCCGCTGCAGCCGGTCCGATCGTCGGCGACCGCCCTTGACCAGCTCCTCCACCCGGACCCGGCTGACCCGCGAGAGCGCCGACTCCGCGCAGGAGAGCAGCGCGGCGGCGACGACCAGCACGACCGCGGCGGCGACCAGCAGCGCGTTCCCGCGACTCATGCCCGAACCTCCCGCCAGGAGGCCAGCAGGCTGGCCTGCTGACCGAACATCTCTTGTTCCTCCTCCGGGTCACCGTGGTCGTAGCCGAGCAGGTGCAAGATCCCGTGCGTACACAGCAGGTGGAGCTCGTCCTCGGACGCGTGACCGGCGGCCCGGGCCTGCCGCCGGGCCACCTCGGGGCAGAGCACGACGTCACCCAGCAGGGCAGGCTCCGGCTCGTCGTCGTCGTCGGCCCCGCGGCCGGCGCCGAGCTCGTCCATCGGGAACGCCAGGACGTCGGTGGGGCCCGGCTCCCCCATCCACCGCTCGTGCAGCTTCTCCATCGCGTCCAGCCCGACCAGCAACACCGAGAGCTCGGCCAGCGGATGCACGCCCATCGTGTCGAGGACATGGCGGGACAGCGCGACCAGCGCTGCCTCGTCGACCTCGGCGCCGGACTCGTTGGCGATCTCGACCGACATCGCGGTCAGCCGCGCCGGCCGGGTCGGCGCGAACCGGCCGAGGACCGCGGGGCGGCGTTCTCCGCGTCGTACCGGGCGTAGGCGTCGACGATCTCGCTGACCAGCTTGTGCCGGACCACGTCACTGCTCGTCAGCATGCTGAAGTGCACGTCCTCCACGCCGTCGAGGATCCCCCGCACCACGCGCAGCCCCGACTGGGTGCCGCTGGGCAGGTCCACCTGGGTCACGTCGCCGGTGACGACGATCTTGGCCCCGAACCCCAGCCGGGTCAGGAACATCTTCATCTGCTCGGCCGAGGTGTTCTGCGCCTCGTCGAGGATGATGAACGCGTCGTTGAGGGTGCGGCCGCGCATGTAGGCCAGCGGAGCTACCTCGATCGTGCCCGCGGCCATCAGCCGCGGGATCGACTCGGGGTCGAGCATGTCGTGCAGCGCGTCGTAGAGCGGCCGCAGGTACGGGTCGATCTTCTCGTACAGCGTGCCGGGCAGGAAGCCCAAGCGCTCGCCCGCCTCCACCGCCGGCCGGGTCAGGATGATCCGGTTCACCCGCTTGGCCTGGAGCGACTGCACCGCCTTGGCCATCGCCAGGTAGGTCTTTCCCGTCCCGGCCGGCCCGATGCCGAAGACAATCGTGTGCGAGTCGATCGCATCGACGTAGCGCTTCTGGTTAACCGTCTTCGGGCGGATCGTCCGGCCGCGGCTGGACAGGATGTTCAGCGTCAGGACGTCCGCGGGGCGCTCCGGCGCTTCGCTCCGCAGCATCGCCAGGCTGCGCGCGACCGAGTCCGGAGTCAGCACGTCGCCCTTGTCGAGCAGCGTGATGAGCTCCTCGAACAGGGTGACCGCAAGCGCGTTCTCGGTCGGGTCACCGGTGATCGTGATTTCGTTACCGCGGACGTGGATGTCGCTGCGGAACGCCCGCTCCACCACCCGGAGCAGCTCGTCCCGGGAGCCGAGCAGGCTCACCATCGAGTGCGCGCCGGGTACGACGATCTTGGTCTGGGTCTGCGGGCTGCCTGTGCTCGCTGCCATGGGCTCGGCCTGGGGCCGGGGCACCTGCTCTCCGGGCTGGGGACGACGGACCTCGCCATCGTACCCAGCCGGGCGTGGGCTACCGGAGCCGACGAAGGTCGGCCGGGTCGGGGGCAAGGCGCTGGCCTACTTCCAGGTTCTGACCACCGTCGCGCTGGTCCTCGGCCTGCTGGTCATGAACGTCACCAAGCCGGGGGTGGGGGTGAACGCCGACGCCCGCGGCATCAAGGTGTCCGACACCGTGTCGGGCTTCATCAAGACCGGCGAGTCCTCGCACTGGTACGACTTCATCTTCCACATCTTCCCGAGCAGCGTCGTCGGGGCCTTTGCCGAGGGCGACATCCTCCAGGTGCTGTTCTTCTCGGTCGTGTTCGCCCTTGCGCTGCACGGATGGGCGAGCGCGGCGTACCGATCGTGCGGGGCATCGAGCGGCTCGGCGCGGCGTTCTTCGGGGTGATGTGCATCGTCATGTACGCCGCCCCTATCGGTGCGTTCGGGGCGATGGCGTTCACGATCGGCAAGTACGGCATCGACACGCTCACCAGCCTGCTGCAGCTGATCCTCACCTTCTACGCCACCGCTCTGCATCTACCTGACGCTCGCCGCGCTCTCCGTCGCACAGGCGACGAACACCAACCTCTCCCTCGCCCAGCAGCTCGGCATCCTCGGCATACTGCTGCTGACGTCCAAGGGCGCCGCCGGCGTCACCGGCTCCGGTTTCATCGTGCTGGCCGCCACCCTGTCGAAGGGTCGGCACGATTCCGGTGGCGGGGATCATGCTGGTCTTCGGCATCGACAAGTTCATGTCGGAGTGCCGCGCGCTGACCAACCTCATGGGCAACTCCGTCGCCACGATCGTGGTGTCGAGGTGGGAGGGACAGTTCGACCGGGACCGCGCCACCCGGGTGCTCAACGGCAGCGAGAACGACCTGGCGATCTCTGACCGAGAACGACGACGTCGTGGACGTCCGGGACCGGCGGCTGGCCGGCACCGCCGCCGGCTGACACCGCCGCCGGCTGACACCGCCGCCGGCTGACACCATCCGGCGACTGACCGTACGGCGCCTCAGCCGGGGGGCCAGCCCAGCCCGCGGCCGCCGAGCAGGTGCCCGTGCACGTGCCGGACCGTCTGGCCGCCGTCCGCACCGGTGTTGAACACCAGCCGGTAGCCGCGTTCGGCGACACCCTCCGCCACGGCCACCTCCTGCGCCGCCCCCAACAGCTCCGCGGTCAGCTCCGGGTCGGCCGCGGCCAACTCGGCGATCGCGTCGTAGTGCTCCTTGGTGATGACCAGCACATGCGTCGGAGCCTGCGGGTTGATGTCGCGGAACGCGAGGGTGCGCTCGCCGTCCCGGACGACGGCGGCCGGGACGTCCCCCGCGACGATCTTGCAGAACAGGCAGTCGTCGGGCATGCGCCGCATCGTAGGCGGCCAAACCACCGGTAAACCTCGCGGGTAGGCCGCGCGTCGTATCACCATGACGGTGGTCGAGGACCGGAGGGGGCGCCCGGCCGTGCACGCCGTTGTCTCGGAGGCCGACGTGGCCATCACCGAGCTGTACGCCGCCCACTACCGCTCGCTGGTCCGGATCGCCACCTTCCTGCTGCACGACGTCGGGTCGGCCGAGGAGGTCGTGCAGGACGCGTTCGTGGCCGTGCACGGCCACTGGCGGCGGCTGCGGGACCCGGACAAGGCGGCTGCCTACCTGCGCCAGGCGGTGGTCAACCGGTCCCGGTCCCGGCTGCGGCACCTCAAGGTCGTCGACCGGCATGCACCGGCCGCGGCCCCGGACGCGCCGAGCGCCGAGTACGGCGCGATCGGGGCGCTGGAGCGGACCGAGGTGGTCGCGGCGCTGCGCCGGCTGCCGCCCCGCCAGCGGGAGGTCATCGTGCTGCGCTACTACGCCGACCTGTCCGAGGCACAGATCGCCGACGCCATGGGCATCAGCCCGGGCGCCGTGAAGAGCCACGCTTCGCGCGGTATCGCCGCCCTGCGCACGACCCTGGAGCCACTGTCATGACGCCGTACGACGACTACGAGGACCGGCTGCGCGAGGTGCTGCTGGCCGAGGCGGAGACGGTCGTGCCGGCCGGGGACGGGCTGACCCGGATCCGGGAACGCGTCGAGCGCCGCCGGGCCCGGCTGCGCTGGCTGCGTCCCACGGTGTCGCTGGCGGCGGTGGCCGGGGTGGCGGCGGCCGCGGTGCTCATCGGGTCCGTGGGCGGCGACGTCGAGCAGACCCTGCGCCCCGACCCCGGCACGCCCGGGGGCGGCTCGGCGACGGCCCCCGGGCCGATGCCGACCGGGACCGCGGCACCGGCGCTGACCTCCGGCGTCACGCCAATCTGGCCGTTCACCTCGGTCGAGGCCGCGCAGGCCTGGCAGGCCGGCGGCGGGCCGGTCGCACAACCGTGGTCGCTGGACCCGGCGCGGACCGCGGCCCACTTCCTGGTCGCCCTCGACGCCGACGCCGTCAGCACCGTGCTGTCCACCAAGCTGGAGCGGCTCGGCGCCGTGCCCGGCGTCCAGGTCACCCTCGGCTACCGGGCGGCCGGCGCCCCGGACCGGGCGGTGACGGTGGTGCACCTCGTGCGGCTCGGTACCGGGCCGGCGCCGCCGTACGCCGTCCGCTTCGCCGGTGCCTACCGGCTGCAGGTCAGCGGCCTGCCGTTCTTCGGCTTCCTGCACTCGCCGACCACGGTGCGCGGAACCGTGCGCGACACCGCGGCGACGGTGGTCGTGGAGCTGCGCCGAGCCGGCGCCGCCACCGGCACCCGGCTCGCGAGCGCCCAGGCCACGCCGGGGGCCAACGCCTGGACGGCCCGGTTGGCCTTCTCGGCCGCGCCCGGGTTGGCCACGCTGGTGGCCCGGTCGGCGGGGCCGGACGGCCGGACCGAGCAGCTGACCGCCGTCCCGGTTCGGCTGCGCGGACCGTCCCGGCCGGCGTCGGGCCCGGGCGGGTCGGTCGGGGGCTACCCGGCGACCTTCGTCGCGGCGGTCGGCGGCCGGGTGGCGGTGCTCGACTCGGGCACCGGCGCGGTCCGCCGGTACCTCACCGACGCGCAGCCCGGCGGCGGCGTCGCCGACCTGTTCCTCGACACCTTCGGCGGCCGGGTGTACTTCACCCGCGGCACCGGCACCTGTGGCGCCGAGGTGCACTCGGTGCCGCTCACCGGCGGCGCCGAGACGGTCGCCATCCCGGCCCCCGCCGGCGGCCGCAGCGAGAATGCGGTGGTCACCGGCGAGGGGGGCACGGTCGCTTACACCACGACCGCGTGCTCCGGCGGTGCGGCGGTCGTGGCCGGCAGCCTCGGCGGCGGCGTGCCGGCCACGTCCTACCCGGCCCCGCCGGGCCACAGCGTCCGCCTTCTCGGCTACCGGCCGGGTACGCCGCAGGTGCTCTACCTCGACAGCGTCGGCGGTGCGACCGGCACGCTCCGCCTGCTCGACACGACGAGGCCGGCCGGTCCGCTGGCGACGGCGAGCTCGGTCGTGCCGACGCCGACGCAGTCGGGCTGCCATGACCTCGGCGCGACCTACGACCCCGCTGGTCGGCTGGTGCTGGCAGCGGGCTGCGCGGGCGGGACCGTGCGGGTGCTCCGGGTCGAGGTTGGCAACCGGGTCGCCGTGCTGGCGACCGTCACCGGCGGCAGCCTCGGACCGGTGGCGCTGGACTGGGACCCGGCCGGGCAGGCGCTGCTGCTCGGCGCCGACGGGCACGTCTCCCGGCTGGACGGCGGTCGGGCCACCCGGCTGTCCGGGCCGGTGGCGACCTGGCCGGTCTGGTAGCTCAGCCCCATCGCCCGGCGCGCCCCAGCACGACCGCGCCGGCCGCCACGCCGGCGGTGGAGGTCCGCAGCACGGTCGGCCCCAGCCGGGCCACCCCGGCCCCGGCGCCGGTGAACGCGTCCAGCTCCGCGCCGGTGATGCCGCCCTCCGGTCCGACGACCAGGACGATGTCCCCGGCGGTCGGAAGGTCGATGCCGGCCAGCGGCGTCCGGGCGCCCTCGTCCAGCACGACCGCCAGGGCCGCCGTGGACAGCCGGGCGATGACGTCGTCGGTCGATGCGAGCTCGCCGACGACCGGCAGCCAGGGCCGGCGAGCCTGCTTGGCGGCCTCGCGGCCGGTGGCCCGCCAGCGGCGCAGCGCCCGCTCCCCGCGCGCGCCCGACCACCGGACGACCGACCGGTCCGCGGCCCACGGCACGATCTCGTCGACGCCGACCTCGGTCATCGCCTCGACCGCGAGCTCCCCGCGATCGGCCTTGGCCAACGCCTGCACCACGACGAGGCGCGGCTGGGCGGGCGCGACACTGCGCCGGTCGAGGATCTCCACGTCGAGCCAGTCCGGCCCGACGGCCGCCACCCGCCCGGTCAGCAGCGCACCGGCCCCGTCGGTGAGGTCCACCCGCTCCCCCCGGGTCAGCCGGCGCACCGTGGCCGCGTGCCGGCCCTCCGGCCCGTCGAGTCGCGCCGGCGACCCGACCAGCCGGTCCGCGGCGATGAGGAACAGCGGCGCGGTCACGGTCAGCGCTGGTCGAACGCCGCCCGCAGCCGGGAGAACAGGCCGCCCTGGCCAGCCGCGGCCGCCTCCGGCTGCTCCTCGCCGCGTAGCGCCGCCAGCTCGCGGAGCAACCGCTCCTGCTCGCTGTCCAGCCGGGTCGGCGTCCGGATGTCGACGTGCACGTGCAGGTCACCACGGCCGGCGCCGCCGGTCGCCAGGTGCGGTACGCCGCGCCCGCGCAGCGTCTCGACGTGCTGCGGCTGGGTGCCGGGGCGGATCTCGATGAGCTCGTCGCCCTCCAGCGTGGTCAGGGTGACCTTGGTCCCGAGCGCCGCCGCCGTCATCGGCAGGTGCACGGTGCAGTGCAGGTCGTCGCCCTCCCGGTGGAACACCGGGTGCGAGCGCTCCCGGATCTCGACGTAGAGGTCACCGGGCGGCCCACCGCCCGGTCCGACCTCGCCCTGGCCGGACAGCCGCAGCCGCATCCCGTCCTCGACCCCGGCCGGCACCTTCACGGTGATCGTGCGCCGGGCTCGGACCCGGCCCTCACCGCCGCACTCCGGGCACGGGTGCGGGATCGTCTGGCCGGTCGCCCCGCACGCCGGGCACGGCCGGGACGTCATGACCTGCCCCAGGAAGGACCGCTGCACCGACTGCACCTCGCCACGGCCCCGGCAGGTGCTGCAGGTCTGCGGCGTCGTACCGGGGGCGCAGCCGGAGCCGGTGCAGGTGCCGCACACGTCGGCGGTGTCCACGGTCAGCTCGCGACTGGTCCCGAAGGCGGTGTCGGCCAGGTCGAGGTCGAGGTGGATCAGCGCGTTCGCGCCCTGGCGGACCCGGCTGCGCGGCCCGCGGCCGCCGCCACTGCCGCCGCCGAAGAACGCGTCCATGATGTCGCCGAGACCGCCGAAGCCACCGAACCCGCCGGCGCCCGCACCGCCGCTCGCCGACAGCGGGTCGCCGCCGAGGTCGAAGACCTGCCGCTTCTGCGGGTCGGAGAGCACCTCGTAGGCGGCCGTCACCGACTTGAACCGGTCCTGCGCCCCCGGCGCCGCGTTGACGTCGGGGTGCAGCTCGCGGGCCAGCCGCCGGTAGGCCTTCTTGATCTCCTCCGGGCTGGCCGAGCGGTCCACCCCCAGGACCGCGTAGTAGTCGGTGGCCACTAGGCCCCTGCCAGGATCTGACCGACGTAGCGGGCCACGGCTCGCACTGCTCCCATCGTTCCGGGGTAGTCCATCCGGGTCGGGCCGAGCACGCCGAGACCGGCCAGCGCCTCGCCGCCGGCGCCGTACCCCACCGAGACGACGGAGGTCGAGCGCAGACCTTCGTACTGGTTCTCCTCGCCGATGCGGACGCTGATCGTCGACGCGTCGGTCACCTCGCCGAGGAGCCGCATCAGCACCACCTGCTCCTCGAGGGCCTCGAGCACGGGTCGGATCGTGCGGGGGAAGTCCATTCCGAACCGGGTCAGGTTCGCGGTGCCGGCCAGCACCACCCGGTCCTCGGTGCGCTCCAGCAGCGTCTCGAGCATCACCCCGACCACCGCGTGCAGGACCGCGCGCTGGTCCGGCGGGGCGGTGTCGGGCAGGGCGGAGACGTACTGCGGGGCCTCGACGAGCCGCCGCCCCGCCGTACAGGCGTTGAGCTTGGTCCGCAGGTCCGCGACCGAGTCCTCGCTCACCCGCGCGGGCAGCTCGACGACCCGCTGCTCGACCCGGCCGGTGTCGGTGATCAGGACCAGCAACAGCCGGGTCGGCGTCAGCGCCACCAGCTCGACGTGGCGAACGGCGCTGCGGGACAGCGACGGGTACTGCACGACGGCTACCTGGTGGGTGAGCTGCGCGAGCAGCCGCACCGTACGGTGCACGACGTCGTCGAGGTCGACCGCTCCGGCCAGGAACTGCTGGATCGCCCGGCGCTCGGCCGGCGAGAGCGGCTTGACCGAGGACAGCCGGTCGACGAAGAGCCGGTAGCCCTTGTCGGTCGGCACCCGCCCGGCGCTGGTGTGCGGCTGGGCGATGTAGCCCTCCTCCTCCAGCGCCGCCATGTCATTGCGGATGGTCGCCGGCGACACGCCGAGGTTGTGCCGGTCCACCAGCGCCTTGGAGCCCACCGGTTCGTTCGTCGACACGTAGTCCTCGACGATCGCCCGCAGCACTTCGAGCTTGCGGTCCTCCAGCACTGCGTCCACCTCCCGCGATGTGTTCTGGCACTCAACGAACGCGAGTGCCAGTGTACGGCGAAGGTCCTTGCAGCGGCAGCCGCGCTGATCGTGCGCCGGCCCGACCGGTTAGGCCAGCGCATCACGGGCGGTGTCGGCGTACACCTCGAGCTCGGTCGCCTTGGCGGAGAGCCACACCCGGCGGCCGGGGAGCAGCCCGAGGTCCGCCACGGCTGCCGGCGTGAGGTCGACCAGCGCGTCCGGGCCGCCCGGGGCGGCGGCCACCTCGGCGCGGACCCGGTCGGCGAGCAGCTCCAGCCCGGTGACGGTCCCGGCCCAGACGTTGCGCGGGCTGGCGTGCACCGGTGGCTGCATGTGCACGCTGATGGCCGAGGGACGCAGGGCCACCAGGACCCGGCCGGCCCCGCCGGCCGCGGTGACCGCGCCGACGGCCAACCGCCCGCCGCCGTCGAGGGTCACCACGCCCGCCGCCGGGGCCAGCGTGCCGGCGTAGAGGTTGAGTCCGACGAGCCGGGCGACGTAGTCGGTGGCGGGTCGCCGGGCGACGTCCGCCGGCGTCCCGACCTGGACGACCCGACCGCCCTCGAGCACCAACAGCCGGTCGGCGAGCACCATCGCCTCCAGCGGGTCGTGGGTCACCAGCAGGACCGGTCCCGGAAACCGACCCAGATGCCGGCGCAGCTCGGTCCGGACCTCCAGCCGGGTCCGGGCGTCCAGCGCGGACAGCGGTTCGTCGAGCAACAACAGCCCGGGGTCCGCGGCCAGCGCCCGGGCCAGCGCGACCCGCTGCGCCTCGCCGCCGGAGAGCTGGCCGGGCCGGCGGCCGGCGAGGTGGCCCAGCCCGAACCGGCCGAGCTCCCGGTCGGCCAACCGACGGGACCCGGCCCGGCCGGCGCCGGCGCAGCGGGCGGCGAAGCCGACGTTGTCGCGGACGCTGAGGTGCGGGAACAGCCGGTAGTTCTGGAACACCAGCCCGACCGGACGCCGCTCCGCCGGCACGAACGTGTCGGTGGCAACGTCGTCGAGCACGGTCGCCCCCAGCCGGACGCTGCCGGCGGTGAGCGGGAGCAACCCGGCCAGGCTGCGCAGCAGCGTCGTCTTGCCGGCGCCGTTGGGGCCGAGGACGCCGAGCACCTCCCCCGGGGCCACCGTGACCGCGACCGCGACGGTGAAGCCGGCCCGTTCGACCCGCCCGTCGAGGCACAGCTCCCCCTCGGCGAGACCGGTCACGGCGCGGCCCCGGCCCGCAGCCACCGGTCCCGCAGCCCTGCCAGCAGGGCCACCGACACGACCAGCAGCACCAACGACAGCGCGATCGCGGCCTCCGGGTCGGTCTCCAGCGCCAGGTAGACCGCCAACGGCATCGTCTGCGTCCGGCCCGGGAAGTTCCCGGCGAAGGTGATCGTCGCGCCGAACTCGCCCAGCGCCCGGGCCCAGCACAACACCGCCCCGGCGACGAGGGCCGGGCCGATGAGCGGCAGGGTGACCCGCCGGAACACGGTCAGCCGGCTGGCGCCCAGTGTCGCGGCGGCCTCCTCGTACCCCCTGTCGGCGGCCCGCAGCGCCCCCTCGACCGTAACGACCAGGAACGGCATGGCGACGAACGTCTCGGCGACGATGACGCCGGCGGTCGTGAACGGCAAGGTCACCCCGAACCACGAGTCGAGATGCGCGCCGAGGATGCCGCGACGGCCGAACGCCAGCAGCAGCGCCACACCGCCGACCACCGGCGGCAGCACCAACGGCAGCGTGACCAGGGCGCGCAGCACCGACACACCTCGCACCGGCGCGCGGGCCAGCACCCACGCCAGCGGGACACCGAGCACCAGCGCGACCGCGGTGGCGGCGGTCGCACAGACCAGCGAGAGCCGCAGCGCCTCGACGACCTGGCCGTCGGCCAGGATGTTGCCGAGACCGCGCCACGGGGCACGGACCAGCAGGCCGGCGAGGGGAACCAGCAGGAACAGGGCCCCGACGAGCGCCGGCAGCGCGAGCGCAGCCGGAACGACGCCCGGGTCCGCCCGCCGCGACCGTTGCTGCCGCCCGGACCGACTCGTCAAGGTCGGGCGAAGCCCGCCGCGGCGAGCACCGCGGCGCCCGCCGGGGAGAGCACGAAGTCGACGAAGGCGCGGGCGATGGCGCGGTTCGCGGACCGTTTCAGCACCGCGATCGGGTACGACGTCGAGGCGTTCACCGCCGGGGGGATCACGATGCCGCGCACCTTGTCCCCGGCGGCCCGGACGTCGGTGACGTAGACAACTCCGGCGTCGACCTCACCGAGCGTTACCTTGGCCAGCACCGACTTCACGTCGACCTCGGCGGTGACCGGCGTGACGCGCAGGTTCGCGTTGGTGAAGACCTTTGCGGCGGTGGCGCCGCACGGGACCTGCGGCTGGCACAGGGCGACCTTTACCCGGCGGGCAGCGAGGTCGCGCAGACCGCCGACCCGGGCCGGGTTCGCCGGTGGGACCGCGATCTCCATGACGTTGCGGACGAACGTCGTCGGGCTCGCGGCGGTCCCACCGGTGACCACCTGCCCCATGTTCTTGGCACTCGCGGCGGCGAAGACGTCGGCCGGGGCGCCGGCGAGGATCTGCTGGGCCAGACCCGAGCTTGGCCCGAAGCCGAGCACCACCCGGCTGCCGGGATGCGCCGTCTCGAACCGGTGCGCGAGGGAGGTGAACGCCTCCTGGAGCGAGGCCGCCGCGAACACGGTCACGGTGCCGGTGAGCCGTGCCGACGGGCCCGGCGAGGCGCCCCGGGAGCCCCCGGCGTCCCCGGTCGAGGACGACCCGCAGCCGGCGAGCAGCAGGGCAGCGGCGGCGAGCGCCGCGGCCCCGCCGCGGCGGCGGCTCGATCGGGCGGTCACGGCTGCGCCGGCAGCTCGACGACGACGTTCGTCGACTTCACCGCCGCCACCGCGAGGACGCCGGGCTCCAGCGCGAGGTCGTCGGCCGCCTCCCGACTCATCAGCGACACCACGCGGTACGGCCCGCATTGGATCTCGACCTGGGCCATGACCGTGTCGCGCACGACCCGGGTCACCACCCCAAGGAACCGGTTGCGGGCCGACTCCGAGACGACCGGTCGCGGTTCCGGCCGGTCCGCCGCGGCGGCCACCTCCTCGGCGAGCCGGGCCAGCGCAGCACCCTCGACACCCTGTCGACCGGCCGGGTCGGTCACCGTCGCCACCCGCCCCGCCTCCGCCCAGCGGCGGATCGTGTCGTCGCTGACCCCGAGCAGCTCCGCCGCCTGGCGCATCCGGAACACCGTCATGCGGCGGATGCTAACCCGCATGCGCGGACGTTGTCGCGCTCATGGTCACCGCGCCCGCGGTTCGTTCATCGTGAGCATCGCTCCCCGGGACGACCCGGCTCTACAGTGCTGCCCGAGCGGGAGCGTCCCGCGGGGGAGGCGACCGATGTCAGAGCCCAGCGGCGGGTCATCTGACCCCGGCCGCGACCCGGGTCCGGACCACGCCCCGCCGCCCACCAGCTACGCCCCGCCGCCCGGCAGCTTCGGCTACGGTCCGGCGCCCGCGTACGGAAACCCGCCCGTCCCCCGCTCGGGTGCGCTGGCGCCCGACGACACGATCTGGGCGATGCTCAGCCACCTGAGCCTGTTCGTGCTAAGCCTCATCGGGCCGCTGGTCATCTACCTGATCAAGCGAGACACCTCACCGTTCGTGCGCCAGCACGCCGCCGAGGCGCTGAACTTTCACATCTCGCTGTTCATCTTCGGGGTCGTCTCCGTGCTGCTCATCTTCGTGCTCGTGGGCATCTTCACCACGATCGCGCTGGGCATCTACGCCGTCGTCGCGACCATCCTGGCCGCGGTGGCCGCCGGCCGCGGGCAGCCCTACCGCTACCCGCTGAGCATCCGCTTCGTCCGCTAGCCGCCGCGGCTCCCGCAACACGCCACGGCCGTCGGCTACCCCGCGACGAGGTCCCGGACGAGGGCGTCCGCGAGCAGCCGGCCGCGGCCGGTGAGCACCGCCCGCCCCGCGTCGTACGCCGCGGGGTCGAGCAGCCCGAGCCCGACCCGGTCCGCCGCGGTGGCGCGGCCTGCGTCGTCGAGCGCGGCCAGCGGCAGGCCGGCGGCCAGCCGCAGCTCGAGCAGCACCCGCTCGGCCCGCCGCTGCTCCGGCCGCAGCACCTCGCGGCCGGCCGCCGGGCTGGCTCCGGTGGCCAGCCGCTCGGCGTAGGCCGTCGGGTGCTTGACGTTCCACCACCGGGTGCCGCCGATGTGGCTGTGCGCGCCCGGCCCGACGCCCCACCAGTCGTCGCCGCGCCAGTAGCCGAGATTGTGCCGGCAGGCCGCACCCGGCCGGGCCCAGTTGCTCACCTCGTACCAGCGGTAGCCGGCGCCCGCGAGCGTCTCGTCGGCGAGCAGGTACTTCTCGGCGAGGTCGTCCTCGTCGGGCATCGGCAGCTCGCCGCGGCGCACCCGCCCCGCCAGCCGGGTGCCCTCCTCCACGATCAGGGCGTACGCCGAGACGTGGTCCGCTCCGGCCTCCAGCACCGCCGCGAGGCTGGCCCGCCAGTCGTCCAGGCCCTCTCCCGGGGTGCCGTAGATGAGGTCGAGGCTGACCTGCTCGAAGCCGGCGGCGCGGGCCCAGACGACACAGCTGCCGGCCCGGCCAGGGGTGTGCCGCCGGTCCAGGACCGCGAGCACGTGCGGCCTGGCGCTCTGCATGCCGAGGCTGATCCGGGTGAAGCCGGCCGACCGGAGCCGATCGAGAGAGTCGGGGTTCACGGACTCGGGGTTGGCCTCCGTGGTCACCTCGGCGCCGGGCGCCAGGCCAAACTCCGCGTCGACCGCCCGCAGCAGCGTGGTCAGGTCCGCGACGGGCAGCAGGGTCGGCGTGCCGCCGCCGACGAAGACCGTCGCAACCGGTAGGTCGACGTCGCCCAGCACCCGGCGGGCCAGCCGGATCTCGGCGACCGCGGTCTCGGCGTACGAGGCCTGGGAGCCCCCGCCGCCGAGCTCGGTGGCGGTGTAGGTGTTGAAGTCGCAGTAGCCGCAGCGTGAAGCGCAGAACGGCACATGCAGGTACAAACCGAACGGACGTCGACCCAGGCCGCTGCGCGCCGACGCCGGCAGGGTGCCGTCGGACGGCGCCGGCTCTGCCTCGGGCAACGTAGACGGCACCGCGCCAGTCTCTCAGCCGGACGCCGGGGAGTCCGGGGTCCAACACCGACCACCGGGCAGCCAGCAGAGCCGGCGGGCGCGCCCGCCGGCCCTGCTGTCCGTCTACCGGCTCAGTGGATGCAGCTCGGCGTCGCGGACGCCGCGTGGTAGGTGGTGCCGCTGGTCGTCTTCCAGAGGAACGCCACCTTGACGCGGAACCGCCCGAAGGCGTTGGTCAGGTTCCAGTCCCAGTCCTGGTTCGCGTTTGGCGCGTAGTACCACACGCCCCCGTTCGGGTAGTTCACGTAGAACTTGTGCGAGTTAAGGCTGACCCAGCTGTAGCCGTTGTAGCGCTGCAGGATGTGGGTCTGGGACATGTAGTAGGTGTTCGTCGTGTACTTCGCCTGCCGGGACTGCGCCCCGACGTACGGCGTGCCGTTGATCCGGCCGCAGAAGAAGTCGGTGATCTGGCTGTACGCCGTGTTGCTGCTCGGGCTGGCCTGCGCCGCCGGCGCGGGAGCCACCTTCGTCGATGCGGCCGCGGCCGTGTCGCTGTTGGCACCGGCTGCGCCGGCGGTGCCTAGCAGCAGCGCGCCGGCTGCGCCGAGAACCACCATCGCCTTGCGAATCATTGTGCCCCCTAGGACAGAACGGACCCGGCCCCCCGCCGAGCCATCAACAGCGTTCTAGTGCACGAAACCCTCGTCCGCAAGAGGAACCGGGCGCCAGTACCCATGGCGACTCCGTGCGTACCGGCTGTCGCCGGCTATGCCGGGCCGGTCGGGTTGGTCGAGAGCGCGGCGATGAAGGCCTCCTGCGGCACCTCGACCCGGCCGATGGTCTTCATGCGCTTCTTGCCCTCCTTCTGCTTCTCGAGCAGCTTGCGCTTGCGGGTGATGTCGCCGCCGTAGCACTTCGCGAGCACGTCCTTCCGGATCGCCCGGATGTTCTCGCGGGCGATGACCCGGGAGCCGATCGCGGCCTGGATCGGCACCTCGAACTGCTGTCGGGGGATCAGCTCGCGCAGCTTCCCGGTCATCGCGACGCCGTAGGCGTAGGCCTTCTCCCGGTGCACGATCGAGCTGAACGCGTCGACCGGTTCGCCCTGGAGCAGGATGTCGACCTTGACCAGGTCCGCGACCTGCTCGCCGGCGGGCTCGTAGTCGAGGCTGGCGTAGCCGCGGGTGCGGGACTTCAGCGCGTCGAAGAAGTCGAAGATGATCTCGGCGAGCGGCAGTCGGTAGCGCAGCTCGACCCGGCTCTCGGACAGGTACTCCATGCCGTCGAGCGACCCGCGTCGCGACTGGCACAGCTCCATGACCGCGCCCACGTAGTCGGTCGGCAGCAGCAGCATCGCCTTGACGACCGGCTCCCGGACGTCGGCGATCCGCCCGAGCGGCCAGTCGCTCGGGTTGGTCACGGTCAGCGTCTCCCCGGTCTCCAGCGCCACGCTGTAGACGACGTTCGGCGCCGTGGAGATCAGCGAGAGGTTGAACTCACGCTCCAACCGCTCCCGGACGATCTCGAGGTGGAGCAGGCCGAGGAAGCCGCAGCGGAAGCCGAACCCCAGCGCCGCGGAGGTCTCCGGCTCGTACACGAGCGAGGCGTCGTTGAGCTCGAGCCGGTCCAGCGCGTCCCGCAGCAACGGGTACTCGCTGCCGTCGATCGGGTACAGGCCCGAGTACACCATCGGCTTGGGGTGCCGGTAGCCGCTGAGCATGGTGCGAGCGGGCTTGGTCGCCGACGTCATGGTGTCCCCGACGCGCGCCTGGCGGACGTCCTTGACGCCGGGGATGACGTAGCCGACCTCGCCGACGCCGAGGGAGTCGGTGGCGCGTGGGTCGGGAGAGATGACGCCGACCTCGAGCGTCTCGTGGCTGACGCCGGTGGACATCATCAGGCAGCGGTCCCGGGTGCTGAGCCGTCCGTCGACGACGCGGACGTAGCTGATCACGCCGCGGTAGATGTCGTAGACCGAGTCGAAGATCAGCGCCCGAGGTGGGGCGTCGGCCTCGCCGACCGGGTGCGGCACCGTGCGGACGACGTGGTTGATCAGCTCGGCGACGCCTTGGCCCGTCTTGGCGCTGACCCGCAGCACCTCGTCGGGGTCGCAGCCGATGATGCGGGCGAGCTCGGCGGCGTACCGCTCGGGCTGCGCGGCCGGCAGGTCGATCTTGTTCAGGACAGGGATGATCGTGAGGTCGTTCTCCAACGCGAGGTAGAGGTTGGCCAGCGTCTGCGCCTCGATGCCCTGCGCCGCGTCCACCAGCAGGATCGCGCCCTCGCAGGCGGCCAGCGAGCGGCTCACCTCGTAGGAGAAGTCGACGTGGCCCGGTGTGTCGATGAGGTGCAGGACGTAGTCGAGGCCATCGTCCGCGGTCCACGGCAGCCGCACGTTCTGCGCCTTGATCGTGATGCCGCGCTCGCGCTCGATGTCCATCTTGTCGAGGTACTGCGCGCGCATATGGCGGCCCTCGACCACACCGGTGACCTCGAGCATCCGGTCGGCCAGCGTCGACTTGCCGTGGTCGATGTGGGCGATGATGCAGAAGTTGCGAATCCGGGCCGGGTCGGTGCGGCTGGGCTCGGTCTTCGGGGCTGCCACGCAGGGAGATCCGTCTCGTCAGTCGGGGCCGGCCGTTCATCGTCCCACGCGGGCCGCGGGTACCGGCCGCAGCAGCGCCCACCACCGTGCTCCTGCGATCGGCCGCTCTGGCGATCTTCTGGTGGTGCGCGGTGGTTCACGATGGTCAACCACCAGAAGATCACCGGAGCGGCGGTGGAGCGGCCGCGGCCGCGCGCCGTGGCGCGGCGGGGGCGGGAACCCCCGGGTCAGGCGCCGGAGGCGGGTCGGGCAGCCCGGCTGGTAACGTGACCGGTCACGTCGGCGCATCTCGCCGGCCACCACTCCCGTCGCAGACCGAGGTTTCCGCGTGGCCAACATCAAGTCTCAGCTCAAGCGCATCAAGACGAACGAGAAGGCGCGGCTGCGCAACAAGTCCGTGAAGTCGTCGCTGAAGACCGCCGTCCGCCGCTTCCGTACCGCGGTAGACGCCGGCGACGCCGACACCGCCGGCACCGCCCTGCGGGACGCCTCCCGGGCGCTGGACAAGGCCGCGAGCAAGGGTGTCATCCACCCCAACCAGGCCGCCAACAAGAAGTCGGCGATGGCACGCCGGGCGGCGGCCGGCCGCTAGCGGCCGGCCGCCTTCGGCACGGCGCCGCCTGCCTGCCGAGGGGAGGGGGCTGCGCTTTCGGGTGGGTCGAGCAGCCCCGTGAGCACGTCCTGGGCCTTGACCGCCGCGGCGACCGCGACCGGCAGCACCACGACGGTCCATGCGCTCACGGCGTCGGCCAGCGCGAGCAGGGCGCCGACGACCAGCACGCCCTCGACCAGCAGGGCCCGCTGCCACCCGGTCAGCCGCAGCCGGCGCAGTCGCAACAGCCGAGCGTACGCCGACCGGTGCGGCGAGGGCGCAGTCACGAAGCGTTCCGGGCGGCCGTGACGGTCAGCAGCATCCGCTCCAGCGCGTACGCCGGGTCCGCTCCGCCGCCCTTCACCTGTTCGTCGGCGGCAGCAACCGCCTGCTGCGCCGCGGCGACCGCCGCCGGCTCCCAGCCGCGGGCCCAGCCCTGAGCCCGCTCGACCTTCCACGCCGGCATCGCCAGGGACTTCGCCAACACAAAAGCGTTGCCCCGCGCGCCGGCCACTCTGGCGATCGCCCGTATGTTTGCCGCCAGAGCGCTGGTCACCAGCACCGGCGCCACCCCCACCGCCAGCGCCCAGCGCAGCGACTCGAGCGACCCGGCCGCGTCACCGGTCACCGCCCGGTCCGCGACGACGAAACCGCTCGCCTCGGCGCGGCCCCGGTGGTAGCGCGCGACGACGTCGACGTCGACGGTGCCATCGGTGTCGGCCAGCAACTGGCTGCAGGCGGTGGCGATCTCGGCCAGATCGGTGCCGACCGCCTCGAGCAGCGCCTCCACCGCGTCGGCGGTCATGCTGCGGCCGGTCGCCCGCACCTCCGCCACGATGAAGGCCTGTCGGTCGGCGGGCCGGGTGACCTTCGCGCAGGGCACGACCACGCCGGCGGCCGGGCGCAACCCCTCGAGCAGCGCCTTGCCCTTGGCGCCGCCCGCGTGCACGAGCACCAGGGCCACCTCCGGCAGCGGGTCGGCGGCGTAGTGCATGAGGTGCCCGGCGGTGTCCTTGCCGCTGTCCTGCAGGTCGGTGAGCACCACCACCCGCTGCTCGCCGAACAACGACGGGCTCAACAGGTCCATGAGGTCGCCGGCCGTCAGAGCCGAGACCGACATCTCCCGCACGTCGGCGTCGGCGGAGGTGCCCCGGACCGCGGTCACCACCCGCGCGACCGCCCGCCGGATCAGTAGCTCCTCGTCGCCGACGAGAAGGGTCAGCGCAGCGGCCGGGTCGGAGGAGGGCACCCGGTCAGGATCGCATCCGGCAGCGACGTGCGGTGCAGTCTGCCGTCGCCCGCCGGCGGCGGTGCAGTCTGCCGTCGCCCGACGGCGCCGGCCGGCGCCGCCCATCGGGGGCCCGCGGCCAGTGGCCAGCGGAGCGGGCCGTCGCGCGGCCCACGGCCTCGGCTGGTCAGCCGATGCTCGGCCGGCACCGAAACCGCCGTCGGAGCCGCGCCAGCTGCCCGCCTGCGGCTCCGGAGCCATCGACATGCGGCCGGCGCCGACGGCCGCTGGCGGGTCCGGCCGGCCGGGCGCAGCACCCGAGCGCCCGCTGCGCTCGACGACCGGGCGGCGCTGCCCGCCACCCCGGCGCGCGACGGTGCGCAGCCCCAGCCCGGTGGACACGACTGCGACCGCGCCGTTGTGGTCGGTGCGGTAGCTGAGCGCGCCGGCGGCGAGCAGGGCGTGCATCGTGCGACTCGACGGGTGGCCGTAGCTGTTGCCTGCACCGACGGACGTCAGCGCCACCCGCTCCCCCACCGCGGCGAGAAACGTCGGGTCCTGATGGTCCGACCCGTGATGGGGCACCTTGAGGACGTCGGCCCGAAGATCCACGCCGGAACTGAGCAGTGCCCGCTGCGCGGGCGGCTCCACGTCACCGGTGAGCAGGGCCGTGAACGCCGGGAACTGCACGCGCAACACGATCGAGGAGTTGTTGGGGTCGGAGTCGGTACCGAGGAACGGCCCGGCCGGCGCGAGCACCGACCACCGCAGCGCCGCCACCGCCCGCTGCTCCCCGAGCACGGCCCGGGTGATCGGGATGTGGGCCGCCCGCAGCCACCGGCCGACCCGGCGTCGCTCCGCCACCGGCTGGTCCAGCGGGCCGGTCTCCACCTCGGCCACCGGCCGGTGCCGCAGCACCCCGGGCACCCCTTCGACGTGGTCGGCGTGCAGGTGGGTGAGCAGCAGCAGCCGCACCGTACGGATGCGCAGGGACTGCAGGCAGGAGTCAGCCAGCTGCGGGTCCGGACCGGTGTCCACCACGACGGCGGTGCCCGGGCCGGCCCGCAACACCAGCATGTCGCCCTGGCCCACGTCACAGCTGACGAGCTGCCAGCCCGGCGGTGGCCAGCCTGGCCCGAGCCCGCGGACCGTGGCCATGACGATCAGCGTTGCCGCGCCGGAGACGGCCAGCAGCCGGCGCGAGGCCGGACGTCGGAGCAGCCGCAGCAGCGCGACGGTCAGCACCGCGAGCAGGCCGGCGCCGGTCAGGCCCCCCGGCCAGCCCAGCGCCGCCCCCGGGATGCGGGCGCCCCGGTGCGCGACCGCGACCAGCACGGAGGTGGGGATCCCGGCGACCCGGGCCAGCAGCTGTGCCGCCGGCAGGCTGACCGGCGCGGCCAGCGCCGCCAGCACGCCCAGCACCGTCGCCGGGGGCACCAGGGGCGCCACCAGCAGGTTGGCCGGAACGGCCACCAGGCTGACCTGCCCGGAGATGGCCGCGATCACCGGTGCGCAGGCCGCCTGCGCTGCGGCCGGGACGGCGATCGCGTCCGCCAGCCAGCCCGGCAGCCACCGGGCCAGCACGACCCGCCAGGACGGCGCGAGCAGCACCAGCCCGCCGGTGGCGAGGACCGACAGCGCGAAGCCGGCCGACAGCGCGAGCGTCGGGTCGAGGAGGACCAGCAGCACCACGGCGGCCGACAGCGCGGGCAGCGCCGCCCGGCGGCGACCGGTGGCGAGGGCGAGAACCGCGACCCCACCCATCACCGCCGCTCGCAGCACGCTCGGCGACGGCCTCGCCAGCACCACAAAACCGGCCAACGCGATGCCGGCGAGCAGCGGACCAGCCCGCGGGCCGAGTCGCAGCCAGCGGGTGGCCAGCAGCACGGCCGCCAGCACGATCGCGACATTGGCGCCAGTCAACGTTAGGCAGACAGCGATGTTGGCGACCCGACGGAAGGAAATGGACGATGCCGCGAACCGAGATCGTCTCGCACCCGGACTGGTGCGACCCGGACGTGTGCAGGGCCGACGAGGATGGCAGTCGGCAGCACGGGGACGAGCCGACCGTGCTGACGGTGCGGTCGGGGATGGTCGGTCTGCCACCCGACGAACTGTCGGTGTACCTGTTCGGCTCCGACCACCGGACGGTGCCGGAGGTCATGGTCGCCGGGCACTCGTTGACGCCCGCCCTGGCCCGCCAGCTCGCGGCGGCGCTGCTCGAGCACGCCGACCGGGCGGACGGCATCACCACGCGGTGACCGGCCACCTACACGCCGAGGACTTCCGACCGGAACACCAGTTCGTCGGGGTGTCCGCCGGGCAGCTCGAGGCTTACGCGCGGTGGCTGCGGGTGGCTGGCAGGTCGCGGACGACGATCTACCTTCGCGGGCACTACCTGATCCGGTTGGTCCGCGCCCACCCCGGCGCCGACCTGTTCGACCTCACCCTCGATGACCTCCTCGCCTTCCTTGACCGGGAGGACTGGTCGGCGGAGACACGTAAGAGCGCGCGGGCGGCGCTGCGCGGGTTCTACTCCTGGGCGCTGGACACGGACCGGATCGCGGTCGACCCGTCCCGGCGACTGCCGACGGTGACGGTGCCGATCGGGGCGCCGCGGCCCGCACCGGATGACGTGCTGCGGGCGGCGCTCGACGCGGCGACAGACCGGCAGCGGCTGATGGTGCTGCTCGCCGCGTACGGCGGGCTCCGGGTCGCCGAGATCGCCCGCTCACACACCGACGATCTCGTCGACGGGCAGCTGCGGATCTTCGGGAAGGGTGGCCGGACCCGGATCATCCCGGCGCACCCCGCGCTGGCCGCTGAGATCGTCGCCAGACCGCCGGGCTACCTGTTCCCTTCCCG
>JBBSHH010000008.1:0-40612 GCA_038253225.1 Mycobacteriales bacterium
CCGGGGGTGGGGTGGTGGGTGCGTGGCGAGGGTGGGGTGGTGGTTGCGTCGCGAGGGTGGGGTGGTGGGTGCGTGTCGAGGGTGGGGTGGTGGGTGCGTGGCGAGGGTGGGGTGGTGGGTGCGTGGCGAGGGTGGGTGCGTGGCGAGGGTGGGGTGGTGGGTGCGTGGCGAGGGTGGCGGGCGACGACGGTGCCCGCGGCGGCGCGGGGCGTCAGCGGCGCAGGGGGGCGTTCGGGCCGCCCGGGTCGGACATCCGATCGGCCAGCACCCGGGCCACGACCTCGCCGACAGCGTCGTCGGGGACCCGGCGAAAACCCTCGTCGGTGACGTTGACCACCACCGGGTAGATCCGGCGGCTGACATCGGGCCCACCGGTCGCCGAGTCGTCGTCGGCGGCGTCGTAGAGCGCCTGGATGCAGGCGAGGACCGCATCCTCCGGGGACAGGTCGTCGCGGAACAGCTTCTTGAGCGCACCCCGCGCGAACACCGAGCCGGACCCGACCGAGTGGAACGAGTGCTCCTCGTACCGGCCCCCGGTGATGTCGTAGCTGAAGATCCGGCCGATCTGCGCCTCGAGGTCGTAGCCGGCGAACAGTGGAACGACGGCCAGCCCCTGCATCGCCATCGCCAGGTTGTTGCGGATCATCATGGACAGCCGATTGGCCTTGCCGTCGAGGGACAGCGTGGCGCCCTCGATCTTCTCGTAGTGCTCGAGCTCGACCTGGAAGAGCTTGACGATCTCGATGGCGATGCCGGCCGAGCCGGCGATGCCCACGCTGGAGTACTCGTCGGCCTGAAAGACCTTCTCGATGTCCCGTTGCGCGATGACGTTGCCCATCGTGGCCCGGCGGTCCCCGGCCATGACGACCCCGGTCGGGTGGGTGACCGCGACGATCGTGGTCCCGTGCGGCACCTGCGTGGTCACCGGCAGCTCCGGGATGGGCCGCCGGCCGGGGAGCAGGTCCGGGGAGTAGGCCGCCAGGAAGTCGGTGAAGGAGGCGCTGCCCGGTGTCAGGAACTCAGCCGGTAGACGCCCGGTGCGACCAGGACCCTCCGCCACGTCGGACCTTCCAGGTAGTGGATCGCCGAGGCCGGCAGGTCGGCCCCGACGCGGACACGGCCCAGCGCGCCCCAGCGCGCCCCAGCAGCCGAGCACCGGACGCCGCGGGCCGCGACGGCGTGGCCGGTCGTGATCGACATGGACAGCGTCGGCAGTCTGACAGACCGCGCCCCCGCGATGCCCGGAGCACCGCCGGCCCGCCGAGCCCGCGGGGGGGTCGCCCATCGGGTGACGATCACTGGCCGCCCTTCTGGACGTACGAGCGCACGAACTCCTCGGCGTTCTCCTCCAGGACGTCGTCGATCTCGTCGAGCAGCGAGTCGACGTCGTCGGTCAGCTTCTCCTGCCGCTCCTTCACGTCGTCCCGGACGTCCGCGGCGGTCTCCTCGACGTCCTCCGTCTTGCGGCTGGCCCGCTGCTGGCCGCCGCCGCTGGTGTCCTTGGTCGCCATCCGCAACCTCCCGCTGGTCGATGGGTCGAGCCTATCTTCGGTGCCGACCGGCCCGGGCCGACCGCTTCCCAGTGTGTTGCCACACTGGTCGTCGTGCCCGACCGACCGAGCGACCCGCGACTCGACGCCGCCGCGAACGAGCTCTACGGGCTGCCGCCGGAGGAGTTCACCGCCGCCCGGGATCGAGCGGCGCGGGCGTTACGCCGTGACGACCTGGAGCTGGCGGCGGCGGTCAGGGCGCTGCGTCGACCCGCGGTCGCGGCCTGGGCGGTCAACGCGCTCGTCCGCTCGGCGCCGGCGGAGCTCGAGAACCTGCTGCGGCTCAGCGACGCGCTGCGGGCCGCGGTCGCTGCCGGCGCCGGAGCCGACGTGCGCCGGCTCAGCGGCGACCGCCGGCGTGCGCTGGACGCATTGGGCCGGGCGAGCGCCGGCGCGGTCGGCCGGGCGCTGCCACCGGCGGTGAGCGCCGAAGTCGCCGGCACGCTGGAGGCGGCCAGCGCCGACCCCGAGGTCGCCGCCGAGGTGCTCTCCGGCCGGCTGGTCAGGCCGGTCCGCTACGCCGGGTTCGGGTCGGCGCCGGCCGGCACCCGTCCGGCACCGCCCCGCCCGGCGGCGAAGCCGGCGCGAGCTGCCCGCCCACCCGCCGGGACGGCTCGGGCCGTTGCGCTGCGCGCCGCCGAGGCGGCGGCCCGCGGTGCGGCCGGTGCCGCCGACGACGCCCAGCAGGGCTACGCGGCCCGGGCCGGCGCGGCCGCCGCTGCGGAGCAGGCGGTCGCCGCCGCGGCGGCGGAGTGGGCGGAGCTTCGGGACCTGCTGGCCGCCGCGGCGCAGCGACTGGACGCCGCCCGGCGCAGCGCCCGGACGGCCGCCGAAGGGGCGCGGGCCGGGCGCCGGAAGGCGGCCGACGCGCATGCCGCCGCCGCCCGCGCCCGACGGCACCTCGACGACCTGCGGCGCGGCGGCGACTCGTGAGCCGATCCGGGGAGAACTGTCCCGTTCGTCCAACTCGACCGTCGGGCGGGCATGACCTCGTTACCCTGGAGGTCACCCCGCTACGCCAGGAGCGTCCGCAGCCATGATCGATGTCGGTGTAATCCCGGCTGTGCCGCCGGCGAACCTGCGGTTCCGTCGGCGCATCGGGCTGCTCGCGTCGACGGTGTCGGTGTGGCAGGCGCGGGAAGTCGTGCTGAGCCTGGCCGAGCGCGACCTGCGCGCCCGGTACAAGCAGGCCGTGCTGGGCTTCGCCTGGTCGCTGGCACAGCCGTTGTCGCTGGTCCTGGTTTTCACGGTGTTCTTCCGGCACGTCGCCCGCATCGACACCCACGGCGTGCCCTACCCGCTGTTCGCGTTCATCGGGCTGTTGCCCTGGGGTTTCTTCTCCGCCGCCGTGACCCAGGGCGGCATGAGCCTGCTGACCAACAACGCCCTGCTCAACAAGGTCTACTGCCCGCGCGAGGTCTTCCCGTTGGCCGGCCTGGCGGTGGCCGCGGTGGACACGCTGGTGTCCGGCGTCGCACTCGCGGCCCTGTTCGTTGCGAACGGCTTCCTGCCCCGCGGCGCGTCGTACTGGGTGCCGGTGCTGCTCGCCGTGCAACTGCTTTTCACCGTCGCGGTGACGCTGCTCCTCAGCGTCGTCGTGGTCTACGTCCGCGACCTGCGCCACGTACTGCCGATTGCGCTGCAGTTCGGGCTGTTCGCGACACCGGTGGCCTACGACCTGAGCGCCGTGCCCGGGCACTGGCGGCCGCTCTACGCCGCCCTCAACCCGCTGGCTCCCGTGATCGACGGGTACCGGCACGCCGTTCTATACGGCACCGCACCGGACTGGTCCCTGCTCGGGCTGGCCGCGACCAGCTCGGTGCTGTTGCTGCTGGTGGCGATGCGGGTGTTCAGCCGACTCGAGACGGGAATAGCCGATCTTCTCTAGCGAGCCCTCCGCGAAGGGCAGCGTGCGAGCCACGCGGGTCTGGAAGCGATTCCATGCCGACCAGCGGCGACCACACCTGCGCGACCGGGTCGAACAGGCGCGTGACCGTCTGCACGGCAGCTCTCCGACGGGCTGGCGCTGGGCGCTGCGCGACGTGGACTTCGCCCTGTCGCCGGGCGAGTCGGTCGGCTTGATCGGGGCGAACGGCTCGGGCAAGTCGACGCTGCTGAAGATCCTGACCAAGGTCATGTACCCGTACGCCGGTTCCGTCGGCATCGCCGGCCGGGTCGGGGCTCTCATCGAGGTGCGGGCCGGGATCCACCCCGAACTGACCGGACGGGAGAACGCCTACCTCTACGGATCGCTGCTCGGGCTGTCCCGCCGCGATGTCGCGGCCCGCTTCGACGCCATCGTCGACTTCGCCCAACTCGAACGGGCGATCGACCGGCAGGTCAAGTTCTACTCGACCGGCATGCAGATGCGGCTCGGTTTCGCGGTCGCGGCGTTCCTCGAGCCGGACGTGCTGCTCGTCGACGAGGTGCTCGCGGTCGGCGACTCCTCCTTCCAGCAGCGGTGCCTGGAGCGCATGCGGCAGGTGCTGGCCGGTGGCACGACGCTGGTGCTGGTCTCGCACGACCTGGCCTCTATCGAGGCGATGTGCTCACGCGGGATGTGGCTGGCCGACGGGGTGCTGACCGCGGACGGTCCGGTCCGTCACGTGCTCTCGGCCTACCGACGCTCGATCGAGTCGGTGGCCGAGGCGGGTTGGTACGCCGACGGCCGGGTCAAGCTGCGCAAGGTCGAGGCGGCCCGCGGCGACGGTTTCCTGCCGACGACGCTCGCGCCGTTGCAGATCACCCTCACGATGGAGAGCCCCGAGCCGGCTGCCGGCCGGCTCTTCATAGGCGTCAGCGAGGGAGCGGCGACACCGGCGTTCCTCGTCTCGGCGTTCCTCCAACTCGACCCCGGCCTGGCGACCGTTCAGTGCATGATCGACTCGCTGCCGCTCCCCCGCGGCCGGTACTCGCTGTGGCTGGCCATGCTCGAACGCTTCGACAACAGCGACCTCATCCCCTGGCACCCGGCCGCCTCGTTCGACGTGGTCGGACCCGACCTCGACCCGGCGCCGCGGGCGGTGGTCCGCCCCTCCCCGATCCATGTCGCCGCGACCTGGTCCGGCGACGGCCTGGCCTGACAAGGGCCGGCCGCCCGCGGTCAACTGGCGGTGTGGATCTCGCCCATCGCCACCAGCGTCTTGCGGGGGCCGGTGAACGGCATCCGGGCGTGCGACACCAGCATGTTGTCGAGCATGAGCAGGTCCCCGGTCGTCCACTCGAACGCCACCCCGACCTGGTCGTAGACCGCCAGCAGGTGGGCGATGATCTCGTCCTCGATAATGCTGCCGTCACCGAAGTAGACGTTCCGCGGCAGGTCTGCCTCGTCGAACAGACCGAGCAGCGACGCCCGGGTCTCCGGGTCGAGCGCAGCCGGGTGGTGCAGCAGCACCTGGTTGAAGAACACCCGCTCGCCGGTGACGGGGTGATGGGTCACAGCCGTTGCCCGCTGCTTGATCCGCAGCTGCCGGCGCCCGTCGACCCATTCGAGCTCGGTGCCGGCCGCGGTGGCCCGGCGCTCCACCTCGGCCGGGTCGTCGGTCTGGAAGAACTGCTGCCAGCTGACGTCGATGCCCTCCGCGAAGTTGCGTACGTAGACCAGTCCGAGGCGTTCGAACCGCTCGACGTAGTCGGGGCGAATCGCCTCGAGCACCGCCCGGATGTCGAGCACCGGGGTCTCACCGCCGGTCTCGGCGGCCAGCGCGCTGTAGAAGAAGATCTTCATCGGCCACTGCGACATGTGCGACGACTCGTTGTGGTAGAAGATCATTTTGTCCGGCGGGTACGGCGTGGACGTGAAGATTTTCTCGCTGGCCGACTCGCGCGGCAGGTCGCCGTACTCCCCGAACAGGTCCGGGACCAGGGCTCCGGCGACCCGCTCGAACTCCTCGGCGGAGGGGATCCCGAAGCCGGTGAAGTAGACCGCCCCGTGCTGCTGCAGCGCGGCGAGCACCTCCTGGCGGTGGCTGTCCGCCCAGCCGGCGAGGTCCACCGCGGCCGAGGTCGGCGAGTAGACCAGCGGCAGCCGGGGGTGCTCCGGCAGGTACGACGTCTGCACCAGCGACCCGGGGTCGAGGTTGACGCCGCGGCGCCGGGCACCGCGCATCCCGCTGGTGGTGGTCTCGGTCATGAGGGCTCCGTTCCGGTGAGGACACTTCGAGAGCTGACGATCGGCGGTGGCCCACCGACGACGAGAGCGGCGACCGCTCCCGGGCAGTGGGCGGAGAGGTCTGTGAGCGACCAGCGGTCGATCTCACGCCGGTCGGTCGCCCACAGGAGCGCCGGCGGGGCGTCGAGAGAGACCGCGAAGTCCTGCAGCGCCATCGACAGGCCGCCGCCCACCGCCTTGACGTAGGCCTCCTTGCGGGTCCAGCAGCGCAGGAACGCCGCGTCGCGACGGCCCGCTGGCAGCTCCCGCAGCGCCGCGACCTCGGCGGCCGAGAAGAAGTGCTCGGCCACGCTGTCCCGGTCGCGGACCGGGTGCAGCCGCTCGATGTCGACGCCGACCGGCCCGGCGGTGGTGGCCGCGAGCAGTGCGCTGCCCCCGGTGTGGGACAGGTTGAAATGGACTCCGGACCCGGGTAGCTCTGGCTTGCCGTAGGGGTTCAGCGCGAACCGCAGGGCGCCGGGCGGCACCGCGCACAGCTCGCCCAGCACCTGGCGCAACCGGGCTCGGCCGACGACGTAGCGGCAGCGGTCCACCTCGAACCGGAAACGGTTCACTCGGGCGGCCTCGTCCGGCGCCAGCAGACCGGCGAGCCGGTCGACCTCCGCGGTCGGGACGTCCAGCTCGAAGCGCCAGACCCCGACGGTGGCCGGGACAGCCGGCCTGGTCGCAGTCTGGGTCACCGCCGGCCCGCCAGCGCCTCGTCCATCGCCGTCCGGAGATCGCGGGCGAGCTCGACCACGTGCGGTTCGGCCAGCATCGTCAGATGGGTCACCCGGTCACCGCGGATGACGCGGACGTCGAGCTGGCTGGTCACCGTCTCCCACAGCTGACGCCGTCGCTCGACGTTCTGCCCGCGGCCGTTGTCCTTGACGAACAGGGCAACCGGCGCGTGCCAGTCCGGCGTGCGGTAGCCCTCGGCCGACATGTAGTTGATCAGCTCGATGTCACGCAGCAGCCGCGGCACCGGGCGGCCGCGCCCGGTGAACCAGCGGACCGCCCGCGCCCGGTACCGCCGGCTGAGCCGGTTGTAGGTATGCGCCACCGTCTCCGGCAGCATGCCGAGCCGCTCGTCCGGCGGCGCGACCCGGAACTCCTGCGCCCGCCGCCGGGCCCGGTCGCGCAGCCGCTCGCCAGGATGATCGCTGCGGCCGTAGGGGCTGGCGTCGAACAGCGCGACCAGTGCCACCTCCTCACCGCTGCGTTGCAGCTGGTGGGCCGTCTCGAACGCGAGCACCCCGCCGTAGCAGAACCCGCCGAGCAGGTAGGGCCCGTGCGGTTGCACCGTCCGGATCTCCCGGATGTAGTGCGCGGCCATCTCGTCGATCCGGGTCAGCGGCTGGGTGTGCCCGTCCAGCCCGAGGCTCTGCAAGCCGTAGACCGCCTGGTCGGGCCCGAGCCGGCGGACCAGGTGGCGGTAGCAGATGACTTGACCGTCCGGTTCGTGCAGCAGGAACAGCGGCGTGCGACTGCCTCCGGCCCGCAGCGGGACCAGAGACGACCAGGTCGGCGACGGCTGGTGGTCACGCAGGACCTCGGCCAGCGCGCTCACCGTCGGTGCGGCGATGAGCGTGGCCAGCGGCAGTCGGGCGCCGAACACCCGCTCCACCCGGGCGAAGGTGCGCACCGCCAGCAGCGAGTGGCCGCCGGCGTCGAAGAAGTTGTCGTCGACCCCCAGGCCGTCCACGCCGAGCATGTCGCGCCAGATCGCGAGCAGTCGGCGCTCCACGTCGTCGCGGGGCGTGGCGTCGTCGCGCGGCGTGGGTAGCGAGGGCTCGGGCAGCCGAGCCGGGTCGAGCTTGCCGTTGACCGTCAGCGGCAGGCTGGCGACCGGCACGACGACCGCGGGCACCAGGTACGCCGGCAGCCGCTCGGTGAGGAACGAGCGCAGCTCCGCGCCGACCTCGGCGCCTTGGCCGACCCGCACGACCGCGTAGGCGACGAGCTGCTCCCGGCCGGCCGCCCCCCGCAGCACCACCGCGGACTCGTGCACCGCCGGGTGTGCCGCCAGCGCCGCCTCGATCTCCGCCGGCTCGACCCGGAACCCGCGGACCTTGATCTGCCCGTCGCCACGACCGAGGTAGCGCAGGGTTCCGTCCGGCTGCCAGCAGACCAGGTCGCCGGTGCGGTACAACCGGCGGCGCGGGTCCTCCGGATCGGCGACGAACCGCTCGGCGGTCGGCCCCGCAGCGTTGAGGTAGCCCCGAGCCAGCCCGACCCCGCCGATGAACAGCTCACCGCTGATGCCGACCGGCACCCGCCGGAGGTGCGGATCGAGCACCTGCACCGTGACGCCGGGCAGTGGACGCCCGATCGGCACCTCGCCACCGTCGGCGGACCAGCCGGCCGGGGGCTCGTAAGCGGTCGCGACGACGCTCGCCTCGGTCGGGCCGTAGGTGTTGACCCAGCCGACCCGGTCGCCGGCGAGCCGGCGCCAGGCGGCGTACACGCTGGGCACTGCTCGCTCGCCACCGACCACCACGTGGCGCAGGGAGGCCGGCAGGCCGAGCCCGCGGTGGGTGAGGTCGCCCACCCACTCCTGCCAGAAGGCGGTGGGCAGGTCGAGCACGGTGATGGCTTCGCGCTCCAGCCAGTCGACCAGCTCCGGGCCGCCGAGCGGCAGCTCCGCCGACCGCAGCACGACGCAGCCGCCGGCGACCAGCGTCGCGAAGATCTCCTCCACGCTGATGTCGAAGCTGGGTGAGGAGAACTGGAGCATGCGGTCGTCGGCCCGGAGCCGGTAGAGGTCAACCGCGGCGAGTGCGTGGTTGGCCAGGCCGGCGTGCTCGAGCACGACGCCCTTGGGCCGGCCGGTGGAGCCGGAGGTGTAGATGATGTAGGCCGCGTCGCCCGGACCGCCGACCGGGGCCAGCGGTGTGTCCTCGAAGCCGCGCAGGTCAAGGTCCTCGAGGCGGACAACAGTCGCCCCGGCGGGGTCGAGGTCGTCGAGGTCCTCGGTCCGGCCGGTGGTCAGCAGCACCGGTGCCGCCGCGTCGGCGAGCATGAACCGCAGCCGCTCGGCGGGGTAGGCCGGGTCCAGCGGGAGGCAGGCGCCGCCCGCCTTGAGCACACCGAGCAGCGCCACGACCAATCGGTGCGAGCGTTCGACCCGCAGGGCCACCGGTGTCTGCGCACCCACCCCGAGGGACCGCAGCGCCCGGGCCAACCGGTTGCTCTCCGCCTCGAGCTCGGCGTAGCTCAGGGTGGTCGAACCGCAGCGCAGGGCCGGGGCGCCCGGCGTCGCGGTGGCCCGCCGGGTCACCAGGGTCTCCAGCCGCACGTCGGCGCCGACCGCTGGACCGCCGGACTCCCAGCCGCGGAGCTGGTGCAGCTCCGCGGGATCGAGCAGGCTCACCGTGGACAGCGGCCGGTCCGGGTCGCTCAGCACGGCCTCGAGCAGCACTCCGAAGTGGTGCATCATCCGCTCGACGGTGGCGGGCCGGAACAGGTCGGTGCTGAACTCCCAGCTGGTGTTGAGGCCGGTTGCCCGCTCGCCCATGCCGACGGTCAGGTCGAACTTCGCCCAGCCGCGTTCGTGCCGCACCGGCGTGGCTACCAGCCCGGCCGGGGCGAACTCGGTCCGCTTCTGGTTCTGCAGCACCAGCATGACCTGGAACAGCGGCGTGCGGCTGAGGTCGCGTTGCGGGTTCAGCTCGGAGACGACCCGCTCGAACGGCACGTCCTGATGGGCGAACGCGCCGATGGTGACCTCTCGCAACCGGCTCAGCAGCTCGCGGAACGTCGGGTCGCCGCGCAGGTCGACCCGGATCGAGACCGTGTTCATGAAGTAGCCGATGACGTCTTCGATCTCGACCCGGTTGCGACCGGCGATCGGCGTGCCGATCACGAGGTCGTCCTGGCCGCTGTACCGGCCGAGCAGCGCCCCGAAAGCGGCCAGCACGGCCATGAACAGCGTGCAGTTCTCCTGCCGGGCCAGGCGTCGCAGACCGTCGAGGACATCGGCGTCGAGCATCACGTCCCGGCGCTCCCCGAGCCCGGTGCGGACCGGCGGGCGGGTCCGGTCGGTGGGCAGCTCGAGGAGCTCCGGTGCCCCGGCCATGGCCTCCTTCCAGTAGCGCAGCTGCTCGTCCAGCACACCCGCGTCGAGCCAGGACCGGTGCCACACCGCCCAATCGGCGTACTGCACCGGCAGCGGCGGCAGCTCGGGCTCCCGTCGGGCGGTGAAGGCGTCGTAGCAGGCGGTCAGCTCGCGCCACATCACCCCCTTCGACCAGCCGTCGACGGCGATGTGGTGGAGCACCAGCAGCAGCACGTGGTCCTCGTCCGCCAACCGCAGCAGCGAGGGGCGCAGCACCGGATCGGTGCGCAGGTCGTAGGTGCGCTCGGACTCGGCCTTGAGGTAACGGTCCAGCTCGGCCTGTCGCTGCTCCGACGGCAGGCCGGACAGGTCCACCACGATCAGCTCGACCGGTCCCGACGGGTGCACCACCTGCACCGGCTGCCCGTCCACCGCGTCGTAGGTCGTGCGCAGCACCTCGTTACGGGCCACGACGGCCTCGATGGCTCGCCGCAGGGCGGCCACGTCCAACGGACCCTCGAGCCGGGTGGCGTCCGGGGAGTTGTAGGCGTTGCTGCCGGGGTTCAGCTGGTCGAGGAGCCACATCAGCTCCTGCGAGTAGGACAGCGGCCACGGGCCGGAGCCCTGGCGGCGGGGAATGGTGTCCGCCGCGGCCGCCGCCGGTCGCCGCCGCTCGAGCAGCAGCCGTTCCAGCAGCACCCGCTTCTCCGGGGTCAGTCCGGCGAGCCGGTCCGACACGCTGACCTCGGTCACCCGCCGGCCATCCCTTCCAGCTCGTCCAGCAGACCGTCCAGCTCGTCGCCGCCGGCTGCCGCCAGCAGCTCCGCGGTCACCGCGTCGGCCATCGTCTGCAGGCCCGAGTGCGCGTACGCCGTGTGCAGCGGCAGCGCCACGCCGAGTTCGGCGCGGACGCGGGCCGCCAGCGCGACGATGAGCAGGCTGTGGCCGCCGAGGTCGAAGAAGTCGTCGTCCCGACCGACCTCCGCCACCCCCAGCAGCGCCGACCAGATGCCCGCCAGCGTCTTCTCGACCGGTGTCTGCGGCGGCTCGGCCCCGCGGCGTCGCGGCTCGACGCCACCGGGGGCGGGCAACCGGGCCCGGTCCAGCTTCCGGTTGGGGGTGCGGGGCAGCTCGGGCAGCAGCACCACGGTGGCCGGCACCATGTACGCCGGCAGCGCCCGACCCAGCGCCTGCCGCAGCTGGCGGGGGTCGAGTGGCTCCACCCCGGCGACGTAGCCGACCAGGCGCGGGTCGCCGGGCAGGTCCTCGCGCAGCAGTACCGCCGCATCGCGCACCCCGGGCTGGGCGAGCAGCGCTGCCTCCACCTCGCCGAGCTCCACCCGGAACCCGCGCAGCTTGACCTGGTTGTCGACCCGGCCGAGGAACTCGAGCCGGCCACCGTCGCGCCACCGCACCAGGTCACCGGTCCGGTAGACCCGCCGGCCGGCGGCGACCTCCGGCCGGACGAACCGCTCGGCCGTCAGCTCCGGCCGGCCGAGGTAGCCGCGGGCCACGCCGAGCCCCCCGATCAGCAGCTCGCCGGGGACACCCACCGGCGCCAGCCGGCCGGCCCGGTCGACGACGAACACCTCGGTGCCCTCGATTGGCCGACCGATCGGGACCGGTCCGCTGACGTGGTCGACCCGTCCGGCGAGCGACCAGATCGTGGTTTCGGTCGGGCCGTAGAGGTTCCACAGCGCCGCGCAGCGGTTCTGCAGCTGCGCGGCCAGCGGCGTCGGCAGCGCCTCACCCCCGCACAGCGCCCGCAGTGCGGCCCGTCCTCGCCAGCCGGCGTCGACGAGCATCCGCCAGGTGGCCGGTGTGCCCTGCAGCACGGTGGCGCCGCACTGCTCGAGCAGCAGTGCCAGCCGGTCCGGGTCGACCGTGTCGGCCGCGGTCGCGACCACCACGCTGGCACCGACCCACAGCGGCAGGAACAGCTCCAGCGCCGCGATGTCGAACGACACCGTGGTGACCGAGACCAGGACGTCGGTCGCCTCCAGACCGGGCTCCCGGGCCATCGACCGCAGGAAGTTGGCCAGCGCCCCGTGCTCGACCGACACGCCCTTGGGCGTACCGGTCGAACCCGAGGTGTAGATGACGTAGGCCAGGTCGTCGAGGGCGGCGCCGGGACCGGCCGGGACCGGTTCGGCCGCGGCCGCCTCCTCGTCGAGCCGGAGCACGACCGCGTCGGTCGCGGGCAGCCCCGCCGCGGCGTCGCCGGCGGTGACCAGCCAACGGCAGCCGGAGTCGGCCAGCATGAAGCGGACCCGGTCGGGCGGGAAGCCCGGGTCGATCGGCAGGTACGCCGCGCCGGCCCGCAGCACCGCGAGCAGCGCGACGACCAGCCGGCTGGAGCGGTCCAGCGCGACCGCGACGACCGCACCCGGTCCGGCCCCCGCCGCCCGCAGCCGGTCGGCCAGCTCGGCGCTGGCGGCGTCGAGCTCTGCGTAGCTGAGGCTGGCGTCGGCGGCCCGGACCGCCGGCCGGTCCGGGTACGCGCGGGCGACCGCGGTGAACCGCTCGGGCAGCGTGGGGCCGCTGGGCGCCGGGGGCGTCACCGGCACACATCCCCAGGCGGCCAGCTCAGCCCGCTCGGCGGGGGTCACCAGCTCGACCGCGCCGAGCATCGTCACGAGGTGGCCCGAGATACGGGCCACCGTGACCTCGTCGAAGCGGGCCCGGCGGTACTCCCACTCCAGCCGGATCCCGGCTGGGCCGAGGTCGGCGGCAATCACGTCGAGGTCGAACTTCGCCTGCGCCGGGGCGGCCTCGACCGGCGTGGCCGTGAGGCCGGTCAGCTCCGGGACGTCTTCGGCGCCGGTCTCCACGGACAGCGCGACCTGGAACAGCGGGTGCTGGCCGCTGGCACGGTCCGGCGCGATCTCGGCCACCAGCCGCTCGAACGGCACCTCGGCGTGCGCCAGCGCCTCCACCACCGTGGTGCGGGTCCGGCCGAGCAGCTCGGTCCAGCTCGGCTCGCCATCGGTGCGCACGCGCAGCGCGAGCATGTTCGAGAAGTAGCCGATCAGACCCTCGACCTCCGGTCGGCTCCGGCCCGAGACCGGGGAGCCCACCACGACGTCCGCGACGCCGGCGTAGCGGGACAGCACGGCGGCCAGCGCGGCGAGCATCGTGGTGTAGAGAGTCACCCCGTGCCGACGGCCGATGCCCCGGACCGCCGCGGACTGCTCGGGCGTCAACAGGTGCAGGTAGCGGGCGCCGCTCGGGTCGGGCACCGTCGGAGCCGACCGGTCCGCCGGCAGCTCGAGGACGGCCGGGGCGCCGACGAGCTGCTGCCGCCACCAGGCGAGGTCGGTGGCCAGCTCGGGGCCGGCCAGCCGATCGCGCTGCCAGCTGGCCCAGTCGCCGTACTGCAGGCGCGGTGCCGGCAACGCGGGGGTGCGCCCGGCGCGGGCCGCGGCGTAGGCGGCCGCCAGGTCGGCGAACAGCACCTCGCGGGAACCCTCGTCGGAGGCGATGTGGTGCGTGGTCAGCGCCAGCACCCAGATGTCGTCGGCGCAGCGCAGCACCCGGGCCCGCAGCAGCAGGTCGGTGGCCAGGTCGAACGATCGGTCGGCCTCGGCGGCCAGAACGGCGGCGGCGGCGGCGTCCGGGTCGGGCTCGGGGCGCAGGTCGACGACGGGCACCGCGACCGGCCCGGGTGGCATCGGCATTGACCGGGCCGAGTCTGCGGAGGCGACGATCCGGCTCCGCAGCACCTCGTGCCGGGCGACGACCGCCTCGAGCGCCGCCGCCAGCGCCGGCAGGTCGAGATCTCCCCGCAGCCGCACGGCGCGCACGACGTTGTACGCCGTCAGGCCCGGCATCAGCTGGTCGAGCAGCCACAGCCGCTCCTGGCCGAAGGACAGTTGCAGCCCCTCGCTACCGCGGGGCACCGGTCGCAGCAGCGACCCGGCCAGCCGGACCGATCGCCGCTGGTCGAGCAGCGCGCGCTTGGTCGGGGACAGCTCATCGATCGACGGTCCCGACGACGCCTGCTGGCCACCCGGCATCTACGGCCTACCCCCTGCCACTTCGGGATCTGCTGGCGCCGGGCGGCCCGGGCGCTGACTCGATGGTAATCACCTGGCGGTGGTCTGGGGGCCACTTCGCCGGCACCGACGTGCAACTTCAGCCACGCACCGTGAGCACCGGCGTCGCCTTGCAGGCTCCGACCGGCGACGAATCCCCCGCATAATCACGGACTGTAATGCCTCTGCCCGGCTGGCGTCACCTCAGCTGCGCCGCCGGCGGGCGCCCCGGACGCCGCCGTCGGACTCGGTGCCGGGTGGCGTAGCGAACGCCAGCTCGGCCACGGGTGCGTCCGGCCGGGCGAGGGCGTCGGCGAGCAGGTGCCCGAACCGGGCGGCCAGCCGCGCCGCGGTGCCGGGCTCGAACAGCGCCGCGTTGTACTCCAGGTAGCCGGCCAGCCCTTCGGGTCGCAGCTGGACCTCCATGGCCAGGTCGAACCGGGAGAATCCGACGTCGACCGGCACCGGCGTGACCGTGACGCCGGGCAGCGCCAGGCTCTCCGCGGGGGCGGTCTGCACCCGGAAGTTCACCTGGAACAGCGGGTTGTGGCTCGGGTTGCGGGGCGGTGCGAGGGTCTCCACCACCTTCTCGAAGGGCAGGTCCTGGTGCTCGTAGGCGCCGAGCGCGCTCTCCTTGACCCGGCCGAGCAGCGCCGCGAAGCTCAGCGCGCCCGCCACCCGCACCCGCAGCACCAGCGTGTTGGAGAAGAACCCGATCAGCGGCTCGAGCTCGACCCGGCCGCGGTTCGCGATCGGGGTGCCGACGCTGACGTCGGTACAGCCGGCCCAGCGGTGCAGCGTCGCGACGAACGCCGTCAGCAGCGTCATGTACGCCGTCGTCGCCTCCGCCCGGGACGTGGCGGTGACCGCGACGGCCAGCTCAGGGCCTAGCGAAAAATAGTGGTGCGCCCCGGCGAAGGTCTGCACAGCGGGGCGGGGATGATCCAGCGGCAGCTCGAGCAGGGTCGGAGCGTCGGCGAGCTGCTGCCGCCAGTAGCCGGTCAGCCGCTCGAGCCGCGGACCGGTCAGCCGGCGCTGCTGCCATAGCGCGAAGTCGGTGTACTGGACCGGCAGCTCCGGTAGCAGCGGCTCCCGGCCGGCGCCGAGCGCCGGGTAGATCTCGGCAAGCTCGCGGAACAGGATCGCATCGGACCAGCCGTCGAAGGCGATGTGGTGCTCGACCAGCAGCAGCACGGCGCGCTCCGGCGCCAACCGGAAGAGCGTGGCCCGCAACATCAGGTCCGCGGCCAGGTCGAACGGCCGGCGTGACTCGGCGCGCAGCCGGTCGGCCAGCTCGGCCGGCTGCCGCTGCGCCGGCAGCCCGTTGAGGTCGACCACCGGCAGGTCGAGCGTCCAGTCCTCGAGGACCACCTGCGCGGGTGTACCGGCGGGAGCGCGGAAGACCGTCCGTACCGCCTGGTGTCGCTCCGCCACCCGGACCAGCGCCGAGCGCAGCCGGTCGACGTCGACCGGTCCGTCGAGCCGCAGCGCTATGCCGGCGTTGTACGTCGGGTCGCCGGGTGCCCACTGGTCGAGGAACCACAGCCGCAGCTGGGAGAACGACAGCGGCGCCGGGTCACCGGGCGAGCGGCGCGGGATCGTGTCGTCGTCGGCGGCGGGCGCCCGCCGGCGCAGCAGGTGCGCCTCGAGCAGCGCCCGCTTCTCCGGCGTCAGGCCTTCGATGCGCCGGCTCAGCTCGCCGCTCACGCCGGACCACCGGCCTCGAGCCCGGCGAGCAGCTCCGCCAGCTCCTCGTCGAGGGACTGCGCGGCGAGCTCCTGGGTGACCGCGACCGCGAGCTGTTCGAGCGTGGGCAGCTCGAACAGCCGCCGGACCGAGAGCTGCACCGGCAGCAGGTGCGGCAGCCGGGCCGCCACCCGCAGCACCAGCAGGCTGTGGCCGCCGAGCGCGAAGAAGTCGTCGTGCACCCCGACCCTCTCCACGCCCAGCACCTCCTGCCACAGCCGGGCGAGCGCCTGCTCGACCGGGGTGCGGGGCGGCAGCCAGCCGGCCGGCGCGGCGACGGCGGCATCCGGGCGGGGCAAGGCGGCCCGGTCCAGCTTGCCGTTGGGGGTCAACGGGAACGCCGGCAGCGCCACGTAGGCCACCGGCACCATGTAGCCCGGCAGCCGCACGGCGAGCGCGGCCGCCAGTTCGGCCGGGTCGGCGCGCTGCGGGCCGACCAGGTAGCCGACCAACCGCTGGGCGCCCGGGGTGTCCTCCCGCAACAGGACCACCGCGTCCCGTACCCCCGGCTGCGCCCGCAGGGCTGCCTCCACCTCCCCCAGCTCGATCCGGAACCCGCGGAGCTTGACCTGGTGGTCGACCCGGCCGACGAACTCCAGCAGCCCGCCGGCCCGCCAGCGGACCAGGTCGCCGGTGCGGTACGCCGGCCGGCCGTGGGTGAGGGGCAGCCGGACGAACTGCGAGCTGGTCAGCTCGGGTCGGCCGAGGTAGCCCCGCGCCACCCCGGCGCCGCCGACCAGCAGCTCACCGGCGACCCCGACCGGGACAAGCCGGTCGCGCCGGTCGACGACGAACAGCTCCACCCCCGGCAGCGGCGCACCGATCGTCAGCGGGTCGTCGACCCCGGTGCCGGCCGGGCCGTCCAGTCGGGCGGCGGTGCACCACACGGTGGCCTCGGTGGGGCCATAGAAGTTCCACACCCCGGCGCTGCGCCGGACCAGGTCGGCGGCCAGCGCCGCCGGCACCGCCTCGCCGCCGACCACGACCCGCAGCTGCGGCGTGCCGCGCCACCCGCTGTCCACCAGTAGCCGCCAGGTCGACGGGGTCGCCTGCATCAGCGCCGCGTCGGCGTCGAGCAGCAGCGCGGCGAGGGCCGGACCGTCGACGGTGTGCTCCCGGCCGGCGAGCACCAGCCGGGCACCGGTGACGAGCGGCAGGAACAGGTCGGGCACCGAGAGGTCGAACGCCGGGGTGGTGACGCCCACCATCGTCTCGCCGCGGCGCAGCCCGGGCCGTTCGGCCATGGCCCGCAGCAGCGCGCAGACGCCCGCGTGCCGGACCATCACGCCCTTGGGGCGACCGGTCGAACCGGAGGTGTAGATGACGTAGGCGACGTCGTCCGGCCCGGGACCGCCGGGAACCGGCGTGGCCGGCTGTGCCGCGATCGCGTCCGCGTCGGCGTCGAGCCGCACCACTACCGCGGCGCTGGCCGGCAGCCGGGCCGCGACCGGGGCGGTGCTGACCACCACCCGGCAACCGGCGTCCTCGAGCAAGAACGCGATCCGCTCGGCCGGGTAGGTGGGCTCGATCGGCACATAGGCGGCGCCGCTCTTGAGCACTCCGAGCAGGCCGACCAGCAGCCCGGTGCCGCGGTCGAGGCAGACCCCCACCCGCTGCCCGGTGGCCGCGCCGAGGGACCGCAGGTGGTGCGCCAGCCGGTTCGCCGCCGTGTCGAGCTCGGCGTAGGTCAGCGCGCCGTCGGGGCCGCGGACCGCCGCCGCGGTCGGCAGCTCGGCGGCGGTGCCGGCGATCCAGTCGGAGAGCACCACGGGGCCGGGGCCGACAACCCCGCCGCGACCCCAGCGCTCGAGCTCCGCCCGCTCGGTGGCGGGGAGCAGGTCGAGCTCGTCCAGCGGGGTGTCGGGCCCTCGCAGCGCCGCGCCGAGCAATTCGCGGAGGTGGCCGGCGAGGCGGGCCACGTCCGCGTCGCCGACCCGGTCGGCCGACCAGGTCCACAGCAGGCTGACCCGGTCGCCGGCGCCGGGCTCGCCACCGGGGCCGTCGGCGCGAACCGTCAGTCGCAGGTCGACCGGCAGCTCGCCCGGCGGGAGCAGCTCCGCGGTCACCGTCAGGCCGTCGAGCGCCGGGGGCCGGATCGCGGGCTCCGCGGCCCCCGCCACCCGGAAGCGGCCGAGCTCGGCCGCGCCGCCACCCGCCGCGGCGCGGTGCTCGAGCGCCTCGAGCGGCACGGGATGCTCCGCTGCCTGGCGCAGCGTCGCCGCGACCCGGCCGGCCAGCCGGCGCAGCCCCGGGTGGCCGCGAAGGTCCACCACCACGGGCAGCTCCTCGACGCGACGCCCGACGGCAGGCGGTCGGGGCAACCCGCCGAGCGGGGTGCCCAGCACCACGGCGTCGAGCCTCGCGTGGCGTCCCAGCACCGCGGCGAGCCCGGCCAACCAGACGGAGACCGGCGGCACCGCCGCCGAACGGGCCAGCTCGCTCACCGCGGTGCTCAGCTCGGGCGGCACCGGCTCGACGCGCCGGCCGACCCCGCTGCCGCCCGCCGCCTGCGGCGTGGTGTCGACCGGCAGGCCCGGGGCCACGGCGTCGGCGAGCTGCCGCAGCCACCACTGCTCGGCGGCCGGCGACGCCGCCCCGGCCGGGCCCGGGCCGGCGGCGAACGCCGGCGGCTCCACGGCCGCCCCGTCGAGCTCGGCGGCGTACGCCGCACCGAGCCCGTCCAGCAGCAGCTGCCGGCCGACCGGATCGGTGGCCAGCCCGTGCACGTGCAGCAGCAGCTCCCAGGCCTCGTCGCCGGTGCGCAGCAGCCGGGCCCGCAGCAGCGGCCCACGGCTCGGGTCGATCGGCCGCGCCGGCTCGGCCTGCCGCGCCGCCGCCGACGCTGCGGCCGGGTCCGGGAGCGGCCGCAGGTCCTCGACCTCGAGCCGCACCGGCGAGCCGGCCGGCAGCCAGACCGGTGCCGTCTCGAGGAACGCCACCCGGCTGCGCAACCGCGGGTGGCGGTGGGCCAGCCGCACCAGCGCGCTCTGCAGCACCGCGGGATCGACCGGGCCGTGCAACCGCAGCGCGACCGTGTCGTCGTACGCCGTCCCGCCGGGCTCGAGCTGCTCGAGCAGCCACAGCCGCCGCTCGGGGGCGCCGAGCGGCTCCGGCTCGCCGGCCGGACCGGACGGCGGCGAGCCGGTCACTCCGACCGGTCGGACTCGAGCCGCAGCAGCTGCTCGGCCTCCTCGTCGCTGAGGTCCTCGAGCTCGGCCAGCATCCGGGCCATCTCCTCGTCCTCGGTCGGAATCGCGAGCCGCTCGTCCACCAGGGCCGCGAGGCCGGCGACGGTCGGCGCGAGGAACAGGCTCGGCAGCGGCAGCTGCACTCCCAGCGTGCTGCGGACCCGGGCGATGACCTGGGTGGCGAGCAGGGAGTGACCGCCGAGACCGAAGAAGTCGTCGAGGACGCTGACCGACTCCAGCCGCAGCACGTCCGCCCAGATAGCCGCGACCGCTCGCTCGGTGTCGGTCCGCGGCTCGACGGTAGCGGCCGCGCCCGCGAGCACGACCTGCTCCGGGGCCGGCAGCGCGGCACGATCGAGCTTGCCGTTGGGGGTCAACGGCAACCGGTCCAGCGGCACCACCGCGGCAGGGACCATGTACGCCGGCAGCCGCTGCGCCACCGCCGCGCGCAGCTCCTCCACGTCGGCCGCCGTGCTCACGCTGCCGACGACGTAGGCGACGACCCGGGTGTCGCCGCCGGCGTCGGGCAGGGCGACCACGGCCACCTGCTCCACCCGCGGCCCGCCCAGCAGCGCCGCCTCGATCTCCCCCAGCTCGACCCGGTAGCCGCGGACCTTCACCTGGTCGTCGCCGCGGCCGAGGAACTCGACGCTGCCGTCCGGCAGCCGGCGGACCAGGTCACCGGTGCGGTACAGGCGGTCGCCGGGCCGGTTCGAGAACGGGTCCGGGACGAACCGCTGCGCGGTGAGGTCGGGTGCGTTCCAGTAGCCGCGCGCCAGCCCGGCGCCGCCGATCAGCAGCTCGCCGGGCACCCCCAGCGGGGCGAGTCCGCCGCCGGCCTCGACGACGTAGGCGGTGGTGTTCGCGATCGGGCCGCCCACCGGGACCGTACGGGCCAGCCGGGCCACCTCCGGGGCGGCGTTATCCACGTCGTAGGTGAGCGAGCCGATGGTCGTCTCGGTCGGCCCGTAGTGGTTGCTGACCGCGCACCCGGCGGCGGAGCGCACCCGCTCGACCAGCGACCAGGGCAGGGGCTCGCCGCCGAGGACGAGCCGGCGGCGGGGCAGCACCGCCGGGCCGCCGCCGGTCAGCAGCGCGGACAGGTGCGAGGGGGTGATCTTGAGGACGTCGATCGGCGCGGCGGCGGCGTACGCGGCGTAGGCGGCACCGTCCATCGCGGTCTCGACCGGCACCAGCGCCACGCAGCCGCCGGTGACCAGCGCCGGGAACACCGCGGTGTTGCCGAGGTCGGTGCTGACCGAGGTGACGAGCCCGTACCGCAGCGACGTGCCGGCCAGGCCCAGGGCCTCGACGACGGCGGTCGCGTAGTTCACCAGCCCGCCGTGGCGGACCGCGACGCCCTTGGGGGCGCCGGTCGAACCGGAGGTGTAGATCAGGTACGCCAGGCTGTCCGGGCCGGTGACGGGCTCCAGCCCGGTGGTCGGCTGGGCGTCGACCGCGGCCCGGTCCAGGTCCAGGCAGATCACGGTCGCGCCGCTGTCCGGCAGCGCCCCGAGCAAGGACTCGGTGGTCACCACCACCGGCGCTGCGGCGTCCGCGAGCTGGTAGGCGAGCCGGGCCTTCGGGTGCTCGGGGTGCAGCGGCAGGTAGCCGCCGCCGGCCTTGAGGATGCCGAGCAGGCCGACGACCAGGTCGCTGGTCCGCTCCAGGCAGACCGCGACCGGGACATCGGCACCGACGCCATGATCGCGCAGCAGGTGGGCCAGCTGGTTCGCCCGCCGGTCGAGCTCGCGGTAGTTCAGCGTCGCGTCGCCGGCCGCGACCGCCGGCGCGTCCGGCGTACGAGCGGCCTGCGCCTCGATCAGCAGGTGCACACCCGCGACCGCCGGGGCGGCGGGGCCGGCCGGGCCGGCCAGCAGCCGCAGCCGGTCGGTCTCGGGCAGCACCTCGTGGCTGCCGACGGCCGCGTCAGGGTCGGCGGCGAGCGAGGCGAGCAACCGGTCGAAGTGGGCGGCCACCCGCTCGACCTCGGCCAGGTTGACCGCCGCCGCGTCGTACCAGAGCTGCGGGCGTCCGGCGGTGACGACGAGCCCCACCTGGGCGCCCACCGGCGGGCCGGTCAGCGCGAGCACACCGGCCGGCAGGTCGCGCTCGGCGAACCCGAAGGGCAGCCCGGCCGCCAGTCCCTCCGGGACCGTGGCCGCGCGCTGCGCCGCGGCCCGGGCGGCGGCCACCGTGGCGCGCAGGGCGGCGAACGGCGCGGCGAGGTCGACCGCGGCCGGCACCGGCACCGCGACGGCGTACGGGCCGGCGGCACCGGCGAGCTCGGCGGAGGTGCGCCCGTCGACCTCGACGGCGATTGCCAGCTCGGTGGCACCGGTGAGCCGGGCGGCCAGCAACGTCCAGGCCGCGAGCCAGGCGTCGGGGCCGTCACCCGGCGGGCTGGGCGGCGAGGCATCGGCCGGCCCCGACAGCGCAGTGGGCACCGCGGCGCCGGACGCGGACAGCGGCACGAACGGCAGCCCGACCACCGGCACCTCGCTGGCAAGGCCCGGCGGCGTCGCCGCAAGCTGCTCCCGCTGCCAGGCGGCGTAGTCGGCGTACTGGACCGGCTCGTCGCCGTCGTCCGGGCCGGCGTCGGCCGGGGTCGCGGCCGCAGTGCGGGCAACCTCGGCGGCCAGCGCAGCCAGCGTGGCTGTGTCCGCGACGGCGGCGGAGGCGGTGAGCACCAGCACCGGCCCGCCCTGCACGCCGGTGACCAGCTGCGCCCGCAGCAGCGGCCCGGTGCCGTGGTCGAACACCGCGGCACGCTCCGCCGCGGCGATCGCCGCGACATCGGCCTGCTCGCCGGCGACCGGAGCCCAGTACGGCGCCAGCTCGTCCGCGATCACCTGCAGCGGCACCCGCAACCCGGCCGGCCGGGCGAACGTCGTCCGGAGCACCTCGTGCCGCGCCACGGCCGCGCCCAGCGCGCCGCGCACCCGGTCGGCGCTCGATGCGGCCGGCAGCGCGGCGACGCACTGGACCCGGCCGGGAGGTCCGGCCGGGCCGGCCGACCAGAGCTGTTCCTGCTGCACCGACAGCTCGAAGGCGTCGGTCGAGCCCGTACCGTCCTGCATCTCGTGTCCCTGTCCTGGGTGGGCGGCGGCCCGAGCGCATTCGCGGCCCCGCCGGCTTGTGCCTTCGATCATTCTGCGTGCGCGCCGAGGGCCGGGGCAGCGCTTTGCCGAGACTGCCGAACCCGCCAGACCGCCGACCCCGCCGCCGGTCAGGTCGGTGGAGCCGCCGCTGTCGGGGCCGGCAGGGCGTCGAGCATCGGTCGCAGCCGGTTCGCGACCTCCTCGACGTAGGGCGGATGCATGGTATGCCGCGGCATCCGCTGCTCTCCCGGGATGCGGATGACCTGCACCGGCCCGGTGGTGTGCCGGGACCAGCCCAGATCCGGCTCGAGATAGAGCGGCTCGGCGGCGACGACCACCATCGGCAATGCCGCCGGCCCGGGTGCGTAGTCCCGCTCCGCCCGGTTGGCGATCCGCTGAATCCAGTAGTTCTCCCGCATCCGGTCCGGCAGCGGCCGCCCGAAACGCAGCGCGTAGCCGAGCTGGACGAACCGGACCCGCCGCCTAGCCCGGTGCAGCCCGCCGTGCCCGACCCGACGCCCAGCCGAGGCGAGCCGGGCTGGCAGCGCCACGGCGGGTGCCGGGGCGGTGTCGTCGAGTTCCTCCTCGGGCGGGTCGTCGTGGAACGCCGGGCGGTAGCGGGCGATGTAGGACGGGCTCGGCGCGTTGAACGTCACGACCAGCGGCACGTCCTCGCCGGCGGCCAGCAGCTGCCGGCCCATCTCGAAGGCCACCAGCCCCCCGAAGCAGTAGCCGGCCAGCAGGTACGGCCCGCGTGGCGCCACCGTGCGCAGCTCCGCGATGTAGTGCTCGGCCATGTCGACGACGCGGCTCTGCAACGGATCCCGGCCGTAGAGCCCCGCGGCCTGCAGCCCGTAGACCGGCTGCTCCGGCCCCAGCAGCTTGGCCAGGTCGTGGTAGAGCAGGATCGTGCCGGCACCGCCGTGCACGCCGAACATCGGCAGCCGGTCACCGCCGGTCTGGATGGGCACCAGCGAGCTCCAGCTGCGCCCGCCGCCGCTGCGCAGCAGGTCGGCGAGCCGCTCCACGGTCGGGGCCTGGAACACCGGCGCGAGCGGCAGCCGGCCCGGGAAGTCCCGGTCGACCCGGGCGAACAGCCGCGCGGCGGTGAGCGAGCTGACGCCGAGGTCGAAGAAGTTGTCGGTCACCCCGATCGCCTCGATGCCGAGCACCTGCCGCCAGATCGCCAGCAGCTGACGCTCCAGCTCGTCCCGCGGCGCCACGAGGGCCTCGGACCGGCCGGAGTCGTCGGCGGTGGGCGCCGGCAGCGCCTTGCGGTCCAGCTTGCCGTTCGGGGTGCGCGGGAACGCCGCCAGCCGCACCACCGCGGCCGGCACCATGTGCCCAGGCAGCCGGTCGGCGACGGACCGCCGCAGCTCGCCGGGGTCGGCCGCGCCACCGGAACCGACCGCCGGCACGACGTAGCCGACCAGTCGTGGTTCACCGTCGCCGACAGCAGAGACGACGACGACCGCCTCGGACACCTCGGGGTGGGCGCGCAGGGCAGCCTCCACCTCACCGAGCTCGATCCGGAAGCCACGGATCTTGACCTGGTGGTCGATCCGGCCCAGGAACTCGAGCCGGCCGTCCGGGCGCCAGCGGACCAGGTCGCCGGTGCGGTAGAGCCGACGGCCGCCCGCGACCGGCAGCCGGACGAACCTCTCCGCGGTCAGCTCGGGGCGCTGGTGGTACCCCCGGGCCAGCCCCGCGCCCCCGATCAGCAGCTCCCCGGCCACCCCGACCGGGACGAGCGCGTCGTGGCGGTCCAGCACGTACAGCTCGGTCGCGGCGATCGGGTGGCCGATCGGGATCGGCGGCTCAGCCGAGGCCAGCCGCGCCACCAGCGACCAGATCGTGGTCTCGGTCGGGCCGTACATGTTCCACAGCTGCCCGCAGCGTTCCAGCAGCGCCGCGGCGAGCGGCGCGGGCAGCGCCTCCCCGCCGCAGAGGATGCGCAGCCCAGCCCGCCCGGGCCAGCCGTGGTCGACCAGCATCTGCCAGGTCGCCGGGGTCGCCTGCATGATCGTCACCTGGTGGTCGGCGAGCAGGCCGGTCAGCGCGGCCGGGTCCATGGCCTGCGGGCGGGTGGCGAGCACCACCCGGGCGCCGGTGACGATCGGCAGGAACAACTCCAGCGCGGCGATGTCGAACGACAGCGTCGTGACGGCCAGCAGCGTGTCGTCGGCGTCGCAGCCGGGCTCGAGTGCCATCGAGGCGAGGAAGTTCCCCAGCGCCGCGTGCTCGATCATGACGCCCTTGGGGCGGCCGGTGGAGCCGGAGGTGTAGATGACGTAGGCGAGGTCGTCCGGGGTCACCGGCACCCCGAGCGATCCCACCGGCTGCGCCGCGATCGCCGCAGTGTCGGCGTCCAGGCAGAGCAGCTGCGCGCCCGACGCGGGTAGCCCGACGGAGAGGTCGCTGGTGGTCAGCAGCACCGCCGCCGCGGAGTCCTCGAGCATCAGCGTCAACCGCTCCGCCGGGTACGCCGGGTCGAGCGGCACGTACGCCGCGCCGGCCTTCCAGGTCGCGAGCAACGCGACCAGCATCGCGGTGGACCGGTCGAGGGCGACGGCGACGAGGGTCCCGGGCCGGGCGCCGAGCGAGCGCAGCCGACGGGCCAGCCGGTCCGACGCCTCGTCGAGCTCGCGGTAGGAAAGCTGCCCGTCGGCCCCGACGACCGCGACCGCCTCGGGTCGGCTCGCGACCGTGGCGGCGAACTCCTCGTGAACGGGGCGCCGGCCGCCGACCACGGCGGCAGCGCCGGAGCTGGTGAGCGCCGCCCCCCAGCCGGCCAGCTGTCGGCGCTCCCCCGTCGGCACGATGCTCACGGTCGACAGCGGTCGGCGCGGGTCGGCCACGACGTCGGCGAGCAGGGTCGCCAGGTGGCCGGACATGCGGGTCACGGTGGCGGCGAGCAGGATGTCCGGCCGGTGGTGCCACTCCAGCCACGCGGAACCCGGGTCGGCGCCCGAGCCCAGCGCCAGCACCAGGTCAGCGTCGCCGAAGCCGGCCGGCTCGGGGTCGATGTCGACGACGACCGCCATCTGGACCAGCGGGGTCCGCCGCTGCGGGTCGCGATCGCGCAGCGCCGCCAGCGGCGCCGGTCCGAGCGCGGCGGCAGTCGCAGCCGCGACGGCCAGCCGGTCGAGCAGGGCGGTGAAACCGGGATCGTCGGCCAGGTCCAGCCGCAGCAGCAGCGGTACGCCGTTCGCGGTGTCCCCGAGCAGCAGCTCGCCGGCGCCGCTGTAGCGCGCCGCCAGTGCGGCCAGGGCGGCGCGGGCGACCTCGGCCGGTGACCGCCCGAACGTGCTGGCCGCGGCGGCGAGCGCCGCCTCGGCCTCCGGCGTCGCAGCCAACGACCGGAGCGGCTGCGCAGCTGCCGGCCTCGGCGCGTCGAGCGGCAGCTCGAGCAGGTCGGGGGTACCGGCCAGCAGCGCAGACCAACGCTCGAGCGCGGCCGGCGCCGACGGGCCGGTCGGGCCGCGGACGTCGCGCTGGTCGACAGAGGTCACGACGGGTCGTCCGCGCAGGGAGGGCGAGTGACAGTCACCCCACCAGCCTGGCGTATGCCGAGGCCGCCCGCCCACGGATTCGCCGGGTTCGCCCGCCTGGACCACGCCTGCGCACCGGAAGCACCCCGGACGATGTGGCCAATTCGCCCTGGCCGGCGGTCCGGGAGGCGGATACTGCTGGGCAAGCGTCCACCCGATCGAGAGGCACCGGTGCCCGCGTCCACCGGCAGGCGACGTCCCGCGCGGCAGCGCGGCCGACGCGTGGGTCTCTGCTCGCTGGTCGTCGCTGTTGTCGCGCTGACCGGAGCCCCGTGGCCGGCCGCCGCGGGCGCAGCCACCACGACCGCGGTGACCGGGGCGTCGACGCCGGCGCCGATCAGCGCCGATCCGTTCACTGGCAACGGTGCGCAGCACGCCACCGAGGTGGAGCCGGACACGTTCGCCTGGGGTCGCACGGTCGTCGCGACCTTCCAGGTCGGCCGGTTCGCCTCCAACGCCGGGAGCACCGACAACGGCTGGGCCACCTCCACCGACGGTGGCTCGACCTGGCGGTCGGGCTGGCTCGGGCTACCGGGCAGTGGGAGCTGGACCGGCGCCACCGACCCGAGCGTGGCCTACGACGCCCGCCACGACACCTGGCTGATCTCCTCGGTGATGACGGTCGTCAACGGTTCCGGCTTCGCGGAGGGCGGGCTGCTCGTGAGCCGCTCGACCAACGGCGGCCTCGGCTGGTCCGCGCCGGTGACCGTCACCACGCCCGACGAGCCGGACAAGGGCTGGATCACCTGCGACAACACCACCAGCAGCCGCGGCTTCGGCACCTGCTACGAGCTGTGGTCCGCCGGCGGGCTCAAAGACCGGCTCTACGCCAGCACCAGCACCGACGCCGGCCAGACGTGGTCGCCGCGGGTCGCCACCGCGAACAGCGCCAAGGGCTACGCCGTCCAGCCGGTCGTCCAGCCGGACGGGACCGTCGTGGTCGTCGAGGCGACCTCCACAGACGTCCTGGCCTACCGCTCGCTCGACGGCGGCGCCTCCTGGACGGCGCCGGCGATCATTTCTGGGATCCAGCGGCACACCGTCGCCGGCGGGCTGCGGGTGCACGTTAAGCCCACGGTCGGCATCGCCGGCGACGGCACTGTCTGGGCGGCCTGGATGGACTGCCGGTTCCGCACCGGCTGCCCGTCGAACGACATCGTGCTGACCAGCTCGGCCGACGGGACGCACTGGTCGGCCCCGTCCCGGGTCCCGATCGACCCGACGACCAGCACCGTGGACCACTTCCTGCCCGGGCTCGGCGTCGACCCCGGTACGTCCGGCACCACCACCTCGCTCGGGCTGTCCTACTACTGGCTGCCGACCGCGAGCTGCGGTGGCACCGGGCCGGTCTGCAAGGTCAACGTCAGCTACACCGGCTCGACCGACGCGGGCGCGACCTGGTCGGCGCCCCGGGCGCTGAACCCGACCCCGATGTCGCCAGGCTGGCTGCCGTCGGCCACCGGCGGCCGGATGGTCGGCGACTACTTCGACGTCTCGTTCGTCCAGGGCAACGCGGTCCCGGTCGTGTCGGTCGCCCAGAGCCCCAGCGGCACCTCGTTCCGACAGGGCATGTGGGCCGCGGTCATCGGGCCGAACCTCGCCTACGCCGGCGACGTGAAGGTGCTCGAGGGCGACAGCAGCACCAACTACGCGAACGTGCCGATCTCGCTCGGCAGCCCGCAGAGCACCAACACGACGATCACCTACACCGCCGTCGCCGGCACCGCCGTCGCCGGCACCGACTACGCCGGCACCAGCGGCAGCGTGGAGATCCCGGCCGGGTCCACCACGGTCACCGTGCCGGTGGCGGTGTACGGCGACATGATGCCGGCGGGCAACCGGACGTTCGGCCTGCAACTGACCTCCGCCGACACGGTGGCGCTGGCCGGCCCGACCGGCACCGTCACGATCGTCGACGAAGAGGGCGCCCCGCGGCTGCGGGTCGGCAACGCCGCCGTGCTGGAGGGCGACAGCGGGTCGACGACGCTGAGCTTCCCGGTGACGCTGGACGCGGCGACCTCCCGGCCGGTCAGCGTCAAGGCGACGGTGTCCGGCAAGACCGCCACCGCCGGCAGCGACTTCACCGCGCCGGTGGCCGCGAGGGTGACGATCCCGGCCGGCGCCACCGGCGTCACCGTGCCGGTCGACGTCATCGGGGACACCAACGCGGAGGCCAACGAGACGCTGCGTCTCACGCTGTCGGCGCCGGTCGGGGCCGTGCTCGCGGACGGGACCGGCTCCGGAACGATTGTCGATGACGACAACATCGGATCGCCGGTGTGGCCACTGCCGTCGTTGAGCATCAGCGACGCGACCGGCCGCGAGGGCGACGGCGGCACGGTCACGCAGGTGTTCACCGTAACGCTCTCGGCATCCTCGACGAGCAACATCACCGTCTACGCGAAGACCACCGCGGGTACCGCGACGGCTGGCATCGACTACACCGCCGTCGCGTCGACGAAGCTCGTCTTCGCGGCCGGCAGCACCTCGCAGACCTTCCCGGTGCCGGTTCTCGGCGACACCACGCCGGAGCCCGACGAGACCTACGGTGTGACGCTGTCGAGCCCGACCGGCGCCGCGCTCGCGGACGCGAGCGGTGTCGGCACCATCGTCGACGACGACTTCTCCTAGCCTTCCGGTCGGGCCGCCTGCGCAGCTGACGCGGCTGGCGACTGACCGGGCTCAGCGGCCGGCGCCCAGCTCGTCCAGCAGATCGGCAGCGGTCTCGCACCGCTCGAGCAGCCGGCCCACGTGCGCCCGGGTGCCGCGCAGCGGCTCCAAGGTGGGCACCCGCTGCAGCGACTCGCGCCCCACATCGAAGATCACCGAGTCCCAGGAGGCGGCGGCGACGTCCCCGGCGTACTGGGCCAGGCACCGGCCTCGGAAGTACGCCCTGGTGTCCTCGGGGGGCTGGGTCATCGCCCGGCGGATCTCCTCCTCTCGGACCAGGGTCTGGATCCGCCCGCTCGCGACCAGCCGGTTGTAGAGCCCTCGGTCGGGCCGGACGTCGGCGTACTGCAGGTCCACGAGCTGCAGGCGCGGGGAGTCCCAGGGCAGCCCGTCGCGGGAGCGGTAGCCCTCCAGGATCGCCAGCTTGGCTACCCAGTCCAGCTCGCGGGACAGCGAGCGGGGGTCGTCCTCGAGCCGGGTCAGCACCGACTCCCAGCGAGCGAGCACATCGGCGGTCACCGGGTCGGTGTCGGGCCCGTACCGGTCCTCGACGTACTTGCGGGCCTGGTCGAGGTACTCCATCTGCAGCTGTACGCCGGTCATCCGCCGGCCGTCCCGCAGCACGATCAGGCGGCGCAGCGACGGGTCGTGCGACACCGCCCGCAGCGTCGCCACCGGGGACTCGACCGCCAGGTCGGCGGTGAGCCACTGGTCCTCCACCATCGCGAGGACCAGCGCGGTGGTGCCGAGCTTGAGGTACGTCGAGATCTCGCTGAGGTTCGCGTCGCCGATGATGACGTGCAGCCGGCGGTACTTCTCCGGGTCGGCGTGCGGCTCGTCACGGGTGTTGATGATCGGTCGCTTGAGCGTGGTCTCGAGGCCGACCTCGACCTCGAAGAAGTCCGCCCGCTGGCTCAGCTGGAAGCCGGCCTCCCGCCCGTCCACGCCGATGCCGACCCGGCCGGCACCGCAGACGACCTGGCGGGAGACGAAGAACGGGGTGAGGTGCCGGACGATGTCCGCGAACGGGGTGGAACGGGCCATGAGGTAGTTCTCATGGCAACCGTAGGACACCCCCTTGTTGTCGGTGTTGTTCTTGTACAGCTGCAGGGGCGCGGCGCCGGGAACCGTGGCGGCGCGCCGGGCCGCCTCGGCCATCACCCGCTCCCCCGCCTTGTCCCAGATCACCGCGTCCCGCGGGTTGGTGACCTCGGGGGTCGAGTACTCGGGGTGCGCGTGGTCGACGTAGAGCCGGGCGCCGTTGGTCAGGATGACGTTGGCCAGACCGAGGTCGTCGTCGCCGAGCGCGGCCGCGTCCGCGGTGTCGCGGGCCAGGTCGAAACCGCGCGCGTCGCGGAGCGGGTTCTCCTCCTCGAAGTCCCACCGGGGCCGGCGGTCCCGCGGCACGACCGGGCTCTGGTAGGCGTTGACGACCTGGGAGGAGGCGACCATGTGGTTGGCGCCGGGTGAGCTCGGGACCGAGATGCCGTACTCGGTCTCGGTGCCCATCACGCGGCGGGTGCTCATGTCAGCAGGGTAAGCGTGTCATCGGCCGGTGTCGCGTGACCCGGCGGGGTCTGACACCGAGCCGGCACCGCGCCGGGCAGTCGCCGGTGGGCCGCAGCGCTCAGAGGTACTGGCCGGTGTTGGCGACGGTGTCGATGGCGCGCCCCGACTCGGTGCCCTTGGTCCCCGACACCAGCGTGCGGATGTAGACGATCCGCTCCCCCTTCTTGCCGGAGATGCGGGCCCAGTCGTCCGGGTTGGTGGTGTTGGGCAGGTCCTCGTTCTCCTTGAACTCGTCGATGCAGGCGGCGAACAGGTGCTGCATCCGCAGCCCCTTCTGCCCGTTCTCGAGGAAGTCCTTGATGGCCATCTTCTTGGCCCGGTCGACGATGTTCTGGATCATGGCGCCGGAGTTGAAGTCCTTGAAGTACAGAACCTCCTTGTCGCCGTTGGCGTAGGTCACCTCGAGGAACCGGTTCTCCTCGGTCTCGGTGTACATCCGCTCGACCGTCCGCTGGATCATGCCGGCGACGGTGGCGGGACGGCTGCCGCCGTTCTCGGCGAGGTCCTCGGCGTGCAGCGGCAGGCCGGCGGTGATGTACTTCGAGAAGATGTCCCGCGCGCCCTCGGCGTCCGGCCGCTCAATCTTGATCTTGACGTCGAGTCGGCCGGGGCGCAGGATCGCCGGGTCGATCATGTCCTCGCGGTTCGAGGCGCCGATCACGATGACGTTCTCCAGGCTCTCCACACCGTCGATCTCGCTGAGCAGCTGCGGCACGATGGTGTTCTCCACGTCCGAGCTGACCCCGGACCCGCGGGTCCGGAAGATCGAGTCCATCTCGTCGAAGAACACGATGACCGGGGTGCCCTCGGAGGCCTTCTCGCGGGCCCGCTGGAAGACCAGCCGGATGTGCCGCTCGGTCTCCCCGACGTACTTGTTGAGCAGCTCCGGCCCCTTGATGTTGAGGAAGTAGGACTTCCCCTCGGGCCGGCCGGTCACCTCGGCGACCTTCTTGGCCAGCGAGTTCGCGACGGCCTTGGCGATGAGCGTCTTCCCGCATCCGGGTGGTCCGTAGAGCAGCACGCCCTTCGGCGGCCGGAGCTCGTGCTCCTTGAACAGCTCGGCGTGCAGGTAGGGCAGCTCGACCGCATCTCGGATCGCCTCGATCTGGTCCCGCAGGCCACCGATCTGGGCGTAGTCGATGTCAGGAACCTCCTCGAGGACGAGCTCCTCGACCTCGGACTTCGGGATCCGCTCGTAGACGTAGCCGGACCGGGACTCCAGCAGCAGCGAGTCCCCGGCGCGCAGCGGGAAGTCGGCCAGCGAGTCGGCGATCATGACGATCCGCTCCTCGTCGGTGTGGCCGATGACCAGGGCCCGCTGCCCGTCCTCCAGCACCTCCTTGAGCATCACCACGTCGCCCTGCTTCTCGAACTCCAGCGCCCGCACCACGTTGAGCGCCTCGTTGAGCATGACCTCCTGGCCGCGGCGCAACGCGTCCTTGTCGACGGCGGGGCTGACCGTGACCCGCAGCTTGCGGCCGCCGGTGAACACGTCGACGGCGCCGTCGTCGTGGGTGGCGAGGAACACGCCGTACCCCGACGGCGGCTGGGCCAGGCGGTCCACCTCGTCCTTGAGGGCGACGATCTGGTCGCGGGCCTCCTTGAGGGTGCCGACGAGGCGGTCGTTCTGGCCGACGACACCGGCCAGGCTGGCCTGCGCGTCGCTGAGCCGCTCCTCGAGGACGCGGACCTGACGCGGGGAGTCGGAGAGCTTGCGGCGCAGCATCGAGATCTCTTCCTCGAGGAAGGAGATCTGCGTGGTGAGGGCGTGTACTTCCTTTTCGTACTGCGCGGCGCGCGCTTCTGCGTCATCACGGCTCGACACGTGCCATCACCTCCTCCGGCATCCCGGACGGACGTCAGCCTACCGTCGGCGCATGCTCGCGGAACCTTGAACCACCGGCGGTACGCCATCTGCCGCGACCCCGTAACCGCTCGGTGGCGCTAGGGCAGGTCCCGGCGCGGCGCCTCGACCGGCGTCGCCGGCTCCTCCTCCGGGTGGGCCCCCTTCGCCGGGCGGCGGCGGCGCGGAGGCGGTGAGACCCCGTCGGCGAGCCGGCGGGCGCAGACCAGGAACCCGGTGTGCCCGATCATCCGGTGCTCCGGCCGGACGGCGAGACCATCGACATGCCAGCCCCGGACGAGTGACTCGCCGGCCGTGGGCTCGGTGAAGCGCTCCGTCGCGCGCAGCGCCTCCACCGTGCGGGAGAGCTGGGTCGTGGTGGCGACGTAGCAGCAGAGCACCCCGCCCGGCAGCAGCGCGTCGGCGACGGTGTGCAGGACCTCCCACGGCGCCAGCATGTCGAGGACCGCCCGGTCGACCTCGTGGTCGGTGCAGCCGTGACCGAGGTCGCCGACGGTGAGCCGCCAGGCGGGATGCGGACCCCCGAAGAACCGCTCGACGTTGGCCCGGGCCACGTCGGCGAACTCGGCCCGGCGCTCGTAGGACGACACCAGCCCGGTGTCGCCGACCGCCCGCAGCAGCGTGCAGGTCAAGGCGCCGGACCCGGCGCCGGCCTCGATCACCCGAGCACCGGGATAGACATCGGCGAGCCCGATGATCGCCGCCGCGTCCTTGGGGTAGACGACCGTCGCACCCCGCGGCATCGACAGCACGTAGTCGGCCAGCAGGGGCCGCAGCGCCAGGTACGGCGTACCGCCGCTGCTCTTGACCACGACCCCCTCGGGCCCCCCGAGCAGCTCGTCGTGACTGATGCGGCCGCGGTGCGTGTGGAACTCCTGCCCGGCGGTCAGCGTGAGCGTGTGGTGCCGGCCCTTCGGGTCGGTCAGCTGCACCTGGTCGCCCGGCCGCAGCGGGCCCCGGCGGCGCGCCCTGCCGGTGGCCTCGGTCACCTGCGCAGCCTACGGCTGCCGGCGCGCCGGGGCGCCGAGGGCTGCCGGCACGGGCGGGTCAGCCGCTGACGGCGGCCGCCACGTCGGCGGAGGCCAGCACGCCGTAGAGCGCACCGGAGCGGTCCACCACGAGGTACTCCGACGCCGGGGCCCGACGCAGCGCGTCGAGCACCGCCGACCCGGACAGCTCCGCGCTGAGGACCAGGTCGGGGTCGAGTCGGCGGGCCAGCGTCCCGACCTCCACCCACGGCCGGCGTCCCTCCGGCACGGCGATGACCGCCGCCTCGGAGACCACCGCGTCCGGCCGGCCGTTGCCGTCGACGACCACCAGGCCCCGGGCACCGGCGCCCTGGGCCCGGCGCAGCGCCTCCGCCAGCGGCAGGTCGGCCGGCACCGACAGGGCCCGACGGGCCAGCCGGGCCAGCGTCAGCTCCGGCAGCCGGCGCTGCAGCCTCGCGACGGCGAGGGACTGGCTGGCGCCGGCCCAGATGAACGACGCGAGCAGCGCCAGGTAAACCACGTTGATCAGGTTCGCGGCGTTGCGGGTCAGGACCGAGAGCAGCAGCGGCGCCACGAACAGGACCACCGCCAGGGCCCGGCCCACCCAGGCGGCCGCGAACGTCCCGGCGTACGGCCGGCCGGTGACGCCCCAGACCGCCGCGCGCAGGACCCGACCGCCGTCGAGGGGCAGCCCGGGCAGCAGGTTGAAGCCGGCGACCAGCGCGTTGGCGAACGCCACCTCGCCGACCAGGACGCGCAGCGCGGTGCCGTCCGGGAGCGCGGCGGCGCCGGCGAAGCCGACGCCGGCGATGAGCAGCGACACCGCCGGCCCGGCCATCGCGACGAGGTACTCGCGGGACGGGGTCTCCGGTTCGCGTTCGATCTCGGACACACCGCCGAGCAACTGAAGGGTGATCCGGCGCACCGGGAGCCCCAGCCCGCGAGCGGTGACCGAGTGGCTCAGCTCGTGCACGAACACCGACAGGTAGAGCAGGGCCGCGAACAGGAACGACACGACGTAGCGGGCAACCCCGATGCCGGGGATCTGGCTGGCGACCTCCGGGGCGAACGCCCAGGTGATGAAGCCGGCGACGAGGAACCAGGACGGGGCGAAGTAGACCGGGATCCCGAGCACCCGGCCGGCGAAGACGCCGTCCGCCCCCAGCACCGAGGGGCGCGGCCGCCCGCCGGATGTGCTCACCAGCCCATGCTACGGGCCGGCCAGGCCCGGCCGGTGCGGCTGGGCCGGCCGCGCTGGTTCCCGGCTCGGCGCGGGAACCCGAACCTGTCCGGAGGCCCCCCTACAGTCACCGACATGACCACGACGGCGGAGCACATCGCCCCGCTCGCCCCGCTCGGGCCGCCGGTCCCGGTGGACCTGCCGGCGCCGGTGGACCTGCCGGCGCCGGTGCTCGGCTCGCTCTCGCCGTCGCGGGCCGCCGACTTCATGAGCTGTCCGCTGCGCTACCGGTTCCGGGTCGTCGACCGGTTGCCCGAGGCGCCGAGCCCGGCGGCCACCCGCGGCACGGTCGTGCACGCCGTGCTCGAGCGGCTCTTCGACCTGCCGTCGGCCGAGCGCACGCTGCCGGCCGCGGCCGCGATGGTCGAGCCGGAGTGGCAGCGGCTGCTCGCCGCCGAGCCCGAGCTGGGCGCGCTGTTCGCCGACGACCCGCGCGCCCGGGACAGCTGGCTGGCCTCGGCCGGTCAGCTGCTGGCGGGATACTTCGAGCTGGAGGACCCCTGCCGGCTGGAGCCGGCCGAGCGGGAGACGCTGGTCGAGGCCGTCCTCGACTCCGGGTTGCGGCTCCGGGGTTACGTCGACCGGCTCGATCGCACCCCCGGCGGCGACCTGCGGGTCGTGGACTACAAGACCGGCTCATCCCCCGGCGAGGCGTTCGAGGCCCGGGCGATGTTCCAGATGCGCTTCTATGCGCTGGTGCTGTGGCGGACCCGCGGCGTCATCCCCCGCCAGCTGGCGCTGCTGTACCTGGGCGACCGGGTCACGCTGCGGTACACCCCAGACGAGGCGGACCTGCGGGCCACCGAGCGCAAGGTCACCGCGCTGTGGGCGGCGATCGAGCGGGCCGCCGCGCTCGGGGACTGGCGACCGCGCCGCAGCCGGCTCTGCGACTGGTGCGACCACCAGGCTCGCTGCCCGGAGTTCGGCGGCACCCCGCCGCCGCTACCCGCCGGCCTCCCCCCGCTCGCCGGCGTCGCCGATGTGGCCGTGACGGTCTGCGAGCCGGAGGGCTGACCCCCGCCGGCAGGTGGGCTCGCTAGAAGCCGAAACCGGTGCGCATCGACGTCCGGCCCGCGTCGCCGGCGTGGTGCAGGTAGCCGGAGAGGCCGAGCAGCTGCTCGGTCGTCTTCAGCAGCGAGTAGTGGTCGTAGTGGGTGGCCACCTGTCGCCCGGCCGGGACGCTCGGCGCGACGACGATCGTCGCGACCCGGCAGGACGGGTCGCTCGGCTGGCCCGCGCAGTTCTCCCCGGCCGTGCCGCCCTTGCCCTCGTCCCACGTGATGATCACCGCGGTGCGGCCAGCGGCGTACGCCGGACTGGACAGGATCACCGGCAGCCACCCCTGCAGCCAGCGGTCGCCGGTGGACACCGGGCAGCTGTGCATGTCGTTGCAGATGTTCGGGACCAGGAACCCGAACTCGGGCAGCCCGGCGGACGGGCCGGTCAGGTCACTGCGCAGAGCGCCGGCGGCGGTCGTGCCCATCGGCACGTCGTGCGCCTGACAGTCGGTGCGGTCCTTGGTGAAGTACGTCGCCGGGTTGTGATGGACGATGTAGGGGTTGGCATCGGTGAGCCGACAGTTCGCCGGCATCGACTCGGCGTAGGTCTTCCAGGACCGGCCGGCGGCGCGCAACTGGCCGAACAGGCTGGGGTCGGGGTCCGGGCAGGCCGCCGGTCCGCAGTCGCTGGTGGTCCCGTTCGTGCCACCGGAGGTGGCGGCAAGATAGTTCGGCAGCGACGGGTGAGTGATGTTGTGGTAGTTCGTCGCGAGGCCGCACTGGGCCCGCACCTTGTTGATGTACGGCGCCTTCGCCGAGCCGACGATCTGGGCGTAGCTCTTGTTCTCGAACCAGATCCACAGCACGTGGTCGTACTGGGACGGCCGGCTGGCGGCGCTGCCGACGCACGGCGTCGTCGCGCTCGCGGTGACGGCTGGGGTGGGAGTTGGCGGGCCCGACCGAGCCGGTCGGGCGGCGGCTGTCGCCACCGTCGGTCCGGCGCCCAGTACCGCGGTGAGCAGCAGCACCGCTGGCAGCCCTCGACGACGACGCATCGCATGTCCTCCCCGGCCAACCGGCCGATCCCGAGTCGCGCACCGACGTGTGCTCCAGACCATGCCACCATGCCGGACCGTCTCCGGTCCGCGGTTTCCGCCAGTCCGCCACGTCGCGGACGGGGCCGTTGGGGGGAATCTCCCGCTCGGGTCCATGTGCCCGGCGCCCAGCGCTTATCCTCGAACTCGTCGGCGGATCGCCGGCCTCGGCGACGACCCAGGGGTACGCGTGCGACATGAGATCGGCCGGCTCACGGCCGCGGCCGCACTGCTGGGGCTGCTCGCCGGCTGCACATCCGGCTCGGCGCGGCCGGTGAGCTCGGCCGTGCCGAAGACGCTCAGCCCCACCCCGGGCAGCCCGGCCGCCACCCCCGCCGCCGCGACCGCAGCCGCGAACGCCCAGGTGACACGGGCACTGGGTGCGCTCAGCACCGCGCGCCTTGCCCTGGACCGCGACTTCAGCTGGGTGCCCGGGGCCCTCGGCACGCAGCAGTTCACCACCGACCCGAACAAGCTGCTGCTCTGGGGAGAGGTCCGCCGCGCGCTCGGGTCGGCCCGCAACGACGCGCGGACGGCCGCCAAGGACGGCCGGGCCGCCGCGCAGGCCGTGCCCCGCAACTGCGCCGGCGCGCTCACCGGTCGGGCCCGCGTCTACGCCGACATCCGCCACGCGCAGACGGCATACGCCGAACTGCAGCGGCTGGCCGCGAACGCGAACGGACAGCTCGCCCGCGCCACGACCGACCGCACCCGGGTGACGACGGCCCTCGCCAACCTGGACCGGGTCGTTCGGGCCAACCCCGCCGCGACCGCAGACACCGCCCTGGAGCGCATGCTCTCCCGTGGGCACAGCCTGCAGGAGCAGCAGGTGCTCGTCGCCGCGGTCGCCAAGGCGCAGCAGTCCGGGGCGCAGGAGATCGGCCTCGTGTCGAAGATCGCCGCCGCCGCCGGGACGATCGGCAGCGCCTGCTAGCGGCACAACCGTGGCCGCGTCGCCGACCGGAGACGGGGCAGCCCATGGCCGGTTTAGAGCGACGCGAGACCGGGCCGCAGGGCGCTCAACCGGGTTATGACGACAGCGTCCGCCGCCGCCGCGGTAGCCGGATGTCCGATGACAGCGGCGAGGAACTCGGCCCGACCGAGCTCGAGCAGGTCCAGGTCGCTCGCGGCCCGTACGGTCGCCGTTCGGGGTACGTCGCGCAGCAGTGCGATCTCGCCGAAGTACTCAGCGCAGAACTTGCGTCGGGTTCGTTCTCGGAGTCACTTGCGTGACAGCGCAAGCCACCCTCCTCGCCGGATCGGCCTGCAGGCTATTGCCTCACCAACCGTGTGGGCACCAGCCGTGTGCCTCAGGCCGCCGGTCAGTCCTGGAGGGCAGCCACCAGCGTGACCAACGCCGCAACGGCCTCCACCGCGTCGGCTCCGACCGCTCGCAGCGTCACGTCACCTCCGCGGCGGGCGCCGAGCCCCATCACCATCAGCACGCTGCGTGCGTCCACCTGGCGGCCGTCGGCGGCAACGGTCACCGCGGCGTCGAAGCCGGCCCGCCGCGCGGCTGAGCTGCCCGGCTGGGCGCGCGTGCAGGTCGACCGGCAGCCGCACCGTCCGTTCAGAACTTGGCCGCATGCCGAGCCTCGCGGGCGGCGAGCGCCACCTCGTCCGCGGACGCGCCGGTCGAGGCCGTCACGGCGGCCGCCACGCTGCCCTCGAGGAACGGCGCGTCGACCAGTACGGCGGTCCCGGGCGGGAACTCCTCGAGCACGCTGCGGACGGTGAGGACAGCGCTGCCGAGGTCGGGGATCACCACCACGCCGTCCGCCTCGGCCGCTTCGGTGATGGCCCGCTTCACCCGATCCGCGCTGGTGCCGAGCCGCCCGTCGTCGGTGCCGCCCGCCGTGACCACCAGCAGGTTCGACGCGGCCAGTTGGGTTACGAGATCCCGGACGCCCTCGGCGATTGCCGGACTGTGCGACACCAGCACGAGTGCGATCATCGGCCGACCCCACCACAATAAGAGCTCCTGTTCGTCATCGCCGAACGGAGACCGAGCGTGATCCAGTCCGTCGAACGGGCCGCCGCCATTCTGCAGACCCTGCGCGCCAGCCAGGGCCGTCTCGGCGTCACCGAGGTCGCCGAGCGCGTCGGCCTGGCCAAGGGGACGGCGTACGGCCTGCTGCGCACGCTGGAGGGCCAGCATCTGGTCGAGCAGGATGCCGAGACCGGCCGGTACCAGCTGGGTCTGGCCGTCCTGGAGCTCGGCAACGCATACCTGCGCAACAGCCGGCTGCGGGGCGGGTCGCTGATCTGGTCGGAGTCCCTGTCGAGCCGCACCCGCGAGACGGTGCGGGTGGGGGTACTGACGGCCAACGACGTGCTGGTGATCCACCACGTCTTTCGCCCGGACGAGTCCATCCAGGTCCTCGAGGTGGGTTCCGCCATCCCGTGGCACGCCTGCGCGATGGGCAAGGCGATCGTCGCCTCCGCCGAGCCCCCGGTGCGGCGCGCGCTGCTCGGCGCCCCACTACCTCGCCTCACCGGCCGCACCTGCGTCGACCCGGAGGCGCTGGCGATCGAGCTCAACGCGGTGGCCGCAACCGGCATCGCGTACGAGGGGCAGCAGGCGAACCTCGGCGAGGCCGCGATCGGCGCCGCGGTCTTCGACGGTGCCGGACACGTGGTCGGAGCCATCGAGATCACCGGGCCGGTCGAGCGGCTGCTCCCGGACGGCCCGGCGGGCTGGCTGGCCGCGGCCGTGCGCGAGGCGGCGCGAGGCATCTCCCGCGACCTCGGGGCGCGGTTCCCCCTCGCCCGGGAGACCAGCGGCTGACCCAGCGGCTGACCCGGACGCCTACCGTCCCCGCCTCGGCCGGGTCCGCTCATGCCGACTGCTCGACGAGCGCCTGACGTAGGGCGCCGAAGATCAGCGCGGTCGACGTGGCGCCCGGGTCCTGGTGGCCGACACTGCGGGGACCGAGATAGGAGGCCCGCCCCTTGTGCGCCTGCAGCCCGACGGTCGCGTGCATCCCGTCGTCGGCGGCGCTCTCCGCCGCGGCGGCGGCGGCGGCGAGGTCGGCCCCCGCGCCCAGTGCCTCGGCGAAAGCCGTCACCGCCGGCGAGAAGGCATCGACGATGGTCTTGTCCCCCACGCTCGCCGAACCGAGCCGACGAATGCCCTCGAGCGCCGCCTCGAGCGCGGCGAGCAGCTGCTCCCCGGTACCGGCCACGGTGTCGCCCAAGGCCCGGCCGGCCTCGCGGAAGGCCGTGCCGTAGAGCGGACCGGAGGCACCGCCGACCTTGGACACCAGGGTGGTTCCGGTCGTGAGCAGTACCTGCCCGGGGGTCAGACCGGGCTTGTCGGCCAACGCAGCCGCCACCGCGGAGAAACCGCGTTGGAGATTCACGCCGTGGTCGGCATCGCCGATCGCCGCATCGAGCTGGGTCAGGTAGTCGCGGTGGGACTCGACGGCGGCCACGATCGCCGCGACCCACCGCCGGGCCGCGTGCTCGTCCAGCACCATGTCCATGAGTGGCAGCGCCCTCCCCTGCGTCAGGCACCCCATCGCAGTGCCGCCGTTCGTACCGGAGCGTCCCAGAGCCGGGTCAGCTCGGGGGTCAGCTGACAGGTCGTGATCGAACAGCCGGCCATGTCGAGGCTGGTGACATAGTTGCCGACGAGGGTGCGCGCGATGCGGACACCCCGGCCGGCGAGCAGCGCGAACACCTCGGCGAAGACGACGTAGAGCTCGAGGAGCGGGGTCCCGCCCATGCCGTTGACCATGACGAGCGCCTCGTCACCGCGCTGCAGGGGATAGTCCTCGAGGATGGCGCCGAGAGCCACCTCCGCGATCTCGGCAGCCGACGCCATCTTCCGGCGGGCGCGTCCGGGCTCGCCGTGGATGCCGATGCCCATCTCGATCTCGTCGTCGCCGAGGTCGAACGTCGGCGATCCCTTGGCCGGGGTCGTGCCGGACGTGAGAGCGACGCCGAAGCTGCGTGACCGCTCGTTCACGGCGCGGGCCGCCGCGACGACAGCGGCGAGGTCGCCGCCTTCCTCGGCCAGTGCGCCGGCGATCTTCTCGACGAAGACCGTCGCCCCGGTGCCACGCCGCCCGGCGGTGTAGAGGCTGTCCTCGATCGCAACGTCGTCGTTGACGATCACCGACTCGACCGTGATGCCGTCGTCGCGAACCAGTTCGGCGGCCATCTGGAAGTTCATCACGTCACCGGTATAGTTCTTCACAATGTGAACTACCCCGGCGCCGCCGTCGACGGCCCGGGTCGCGGTGAGCATCTGGTCCGGCACCGGAGAGGTGAACACCTCCCCCGGGCAGGCGGCGTCGAGCATCCCCAGCCCGACGAAGCCGGCGTGCAGCGGCTCGTGGCCGGCGCCGCCGCCGGAGACGAGCGCCACCTTGCCCGGCCGGGGGCCTTCAGCTCGGGTGACGACCTGCTCGTCGACGTTGACCGCGAGGTCGGGGTGCGCTGCGGCGATGCCCCGCAGCGCGTCCCGGACGATGTCCTCGGCGGAATTCATGAGCTTCTTCACTGGGTGCCTCCGGTGAGTGCAGCGACGGACGAGAGGTCGGCCGGGATGGAGTTCTCCGAGAGACCGGGGGCTTGGGCCGGTTCGTCGGCCACGCCGCGGTTCAGGCCGACGTAGGCGAGCGCGGCCAGGACGCCGCCGACGAACTCGCCGATCAGGTATGCCGGAGGATGTCCCGGGTCTCGTAGAACTTGAGGTGGCGGTCCCCCGCTCAGCTCCTGCCTTGCGGTAGGTGTTGGGCGTCCGCCAAGACACTCAACGAGAAGGGGACCGCCGTGAACAAGCAGTATCAGAAGTCGATGAGCGA
>JBBSHH010000009.1:0-38025 GCA_038253225.1 Mycobacteriales bacterium
AAGCGATCACCGTCTGGGCCGAGCACTGGAACACCGACCCGAAGCCGTTCATCTGGAAGGCCACCGCCGAAGACATCATCGCCAAGGCACAACGCGGCCGCGACGCACTCCACCAGATCAAATCAACGACGGACCACTAGCTGTACACATCGTGCCGGCCGTGATGGCCCACTCGGGGTGCTCCCGACGGGTGGTGTGGGTCATCCGAGATGGTCAGAACAGGCTGTAGCGCCGCGGCGCCGCACATCGGAGCATGGAGTCGCCCCCACCGCGCTGTAGATCGTGAGCCCCGTGCCGACCTCTCCCCTGACCCTGTTGATCATCGACGACAGCGCGGCCGTACGCGCTGTGGTCCGGAGCTACTTCTGCTCCGATGAGCGTTTCGCTGTGGTCGGCGAAGCCGCGGACGGCCCGTCCGGCCGCAGCCTCGCCGCGCAGCTGTGCCCCTCGGTGATCGTGCTCGACCAGGTGATGCCGGGGTTGTGCGGCACCGATGTCCTTCCCGACATCCGCCGCAGCTGCCCGCTGGCGCGGATCGTCGTGTTCTCCGCGGACTGCAACTCGCGGCTGCGCGACCAGGTCCTCGAACTCGGCGGCAACGCCTGCGTCAACAAGACGGTGTCGCTCGACGAGCTGGCCGACGCGCTCAGCGCCGCCTGAGCTGCGCGCCAAGATACCGGCGTGGTCGGACGTCGGGCTGCGATCAGCGGACCCACATCTGCTCGTAGGAGCGGGCCCTGGAGTGGGCTGGCCAAGTAGTTGCCGACGCGGGCCGACAGGAGGTACGCATAGGTGTCGCGAACAACGGGACAACCGGTGCCCCATCCATGATCCGCCGCTCGAGCTGCGCCCATGCCGAGCCAGCGGCGACCGTAAGGCAGGCCTCGACCGGAACCCCGGGGACACATCCCGACGCGGGCTGGACACCGCTGATCCCGACTCTGCCCTACCCGGAGTACGTCAGCGGACGTGCCCGTATTGCCGGGGCCACCACGAACGGCCTGAGCTACCTCTTCGGAGCGCGCCACACCGACCTGCGGGTGACCTCCCCGCTGACCGGGGCCACCCGGCACTTCGCGACCGCGAACTTCCTGGACCAGCAGACCATGCCGCGCGGATCTACCTCGGGCTGCACTTCCGCAAGGCCATGACCGACGGCAACCGGTTGGGGCACGAGGTGTCCGACTACGGCATCCAGCACTTCTTCCGGCCGACCGGCTGACCGTCGGGACCAGTCGGCCGCCGGCAGAGCCGGTCGGCCGGCCAGACCCACGGACCACGGACCACGTACGGCCTTCGTCCTGATTCGTGCCGGCCGACCCGCTATCGATGGCTAGATGTGACCATTCCTCGCTTCGGACTCGAAGAGCGGTATGCCGGCCAGGAGGCGAGGGAGCGGTCATGGCGGTCGTCATGCGGATGGAGTGGGCCGGCATTACGCCGGAGCAGTATGACGAGGTGCGGCGCCGCGCCGACTGGGTCGGCAACCCGGACCCGCACGGGCAGGTGCACATCGCGACGTTCGACGACGGTGTGCTGCGCTGCTTCGACGTCTGGGACTCGGCCGGGGGCCTGAACGAGTTCCTGCAGAGCCGGATCATGCCGGCCGTGCAAGCCGTCGGCGTGACGTCCGAGCCCAGTGTGCAGGTCACGCCACTGCACGAGTTGTACGTGGTTCGGGTAGCCGACGCATTGCTGCCTCAGCAGAGCCGGGTCGAGGCCGTCACGCCGACCTGACGGGCTTGGCGCGGTGACCCTTCGGCGCCAGGGTCGGCCGCTTCCACGGCTCACGCACCGCCACGTACGGGTGGAGACGGGGGGACTCGAACCCCCAACCCCCGCCTTGCAAAGGCGGTGCTCTGCCACTTGAGCTACGTCCCCTGGCGGCGGGCCGCCGGAGCGGCGGTCAGGTCAGCGCAGGTCGATCGGCTTCGTCGCCTCGTTCCACAGCTCGGCGTCCGCGCGGGCGGCCTGCTGCCGGCGAACGAGCGCTCCACCGGCCACGAGCAGGATCAGCACCAGCAGCTTCTTGGGCACAGGGCTTCCCTCCGGGGCGAACGACGACCGGGTGGGCCTGGGAGGACTTGAACCTCCGGCCTCATCCTTATCAGGGATGCGCTCTAACCAGCTGAGCTACAGGCCCGGGCGGCGCAAGCCGGCCACGGTGGCCGGCCGTCGATGCGTCAGGTTACCGCACCGAGGTGCCGCGGCTCCGGTCAGTCCCGCTCGGTCAGCGTGACCTCGATCCCACCGACCAGGTCGGCGCAGGCGTTGTAGAGATACGCCCCGAGCGTCGCGAGGGCGGTGACCAGGACCGTGTTCACCGCGCCGATCAGCGCGGCTCCCCCGACGATCCGGCGGAAGGAGAACAGGAGTTGCAGACCGTTGCTGCGGTCACTGGCCGAGGTCGTGAGGTCGGCCAGGGTGGAGTTCACGGAGTCGAACACCCCCATCGCCTGCAGCACGGAGTAGAGCACCGCGACCGCTACGACGAAGATCACCAGGAGGGCGAGGGAGAAGACGAAGCTGAACTTGCAGACCGACCACGGGTCGACCCGTTTGACGGCGAGCCGGGCCCGCCGGGGTCCGCGGCGGGTCGGCGCCGCCTCGCGGCCGCCCGGTGGTGCCGACCGGCCGCGTGTCTCGGGCGGCGGTACGGGGGGTGCCGGCGGCGCGTAACCCGAGCGGGGCGCCGCGGTGGCTCCGCTGCTGCGCGTCCCGGCCGCCGACGCGGGTGGCGGCGCCTCGGCCCGGGACGCCGGCCGGAACTCCTGGGTGTCGTCGTCGGCCGTGGGCCGGTCGGCCCAGGTGCCGGGCCGGCCGGCCGGCCTGGTCGACTCGGTCACGACTCGGACCCGTTGCCGGCAGCTTCGACCTCGGGCTCGGCGTACCGCGTCACCGCCACGACAGACACTCCGTCCGGTAGATGGATCAGGCGCACGCCCATGGTCTGCCGCTGGGCGCGGCGTACCTCGCGCGCGGTGGTGCGGATCACGCCGCCGTTGGAGGTGACGGCGTAGAGCTGCTCCTCGGCCCGCACGATGAGCGCCCCGACCAGCTGTCCCCGCCGCGCGACGATCTTCGCGGTCAGCACACCCTTGCCGCCGCGGCCCTGCACGGGATACTCCTCGACCTTGGTGCGCTTGGCGTAGCCACCGTTGGTGGCGACGAGAACGTCCGCACCCTCTCGCACCACCTCCATCGCGAGCAGCTCGTCCTCGCCGCCAAACCGCATCCCGATGACCCCGCTGGTAGCTCGGCCCATCGGCCGCAGGGACTCGTCGTCGGCGTGGAACCGGATCGACTGGGCCTGCCGGCTGACCAGCAGCAGGTCGTCCGTCGCCGAGATCAGCGCCGCGGCGATGAGCTCGTCGTCCTCGCGGAGGTTGATCGCGATCAGGCCGCCGGTTCGGTTGGAGTCGAAGTCGACCAGGGCGGTCTTCTTCACCAGCCCGCGCTTGGTGGCAAGCACCAGGTAGGGCGCCACGTCGTAGTCCGGGATGTCGATGACCTGAGCGATCCTCTCGCCCGGCTGGAACGCCAGGATGTTCGCGACGTGCTGGCCACGCGCCACCCGGCTGGTCTCGGGCAGCTCGTGCGCCTTTGCCCGGTAGACCCGGCCCTTGTTGGTGAGGAACAGGATCCAGTCGTGGGTGGTGGTCACGAAGAAGTGGTCGATCATGTCGTCCTGCTTGAGCTGGGCGCCGGCGACACCCTTGCCGCCGCGGCGCTGCTGTCGGTACAGCTCGGTCTTGGTCCGCTTCGCGTACCCGCCGCGGCTGATCGTGACGACGACGTCCTCCTGGGCGATCAGGTCCTCCAGGGACATGTCGCCCTCGTACGCGATCAGACGGGTACGGCGGACGTCGCCGAACCGGTTCACGGTCTCGGTCAGCTCGTCACGGATGATCTCCCGTTGGCGGGACTCGCTGGCCAGGATCGCCGTGAGGTCGGCGATCCGCGCCTCGAGTTCGGCGTACTCGTCGATGATCCGCTGGCGCTCCAGCGCGGCCAGCCGACGCAGCTGCATGTCGAGGATCGCCGTGGTCTGGACCTCGTCGATGTCGAGCAGCTGCATCAGCCCGGCCCGGGCGGCGTCGGCGGACTCGCTGCCGCGGATGAGGGCGATCACCGCGTCGAGCTGGTCGAGCGCCTTGAGCAGCGCCCGCAGGATGTGCGCGCGCTCCTCGGCCTTGCGCAGCCGGAACCGGGTGCGCCGGATGATGACGTCGATCTGGTGGTCGATGTAGTGCCGAACGAACTGGTCGAGCCGCAGCGTGCGGGGCACCCCGTCGACGATCGCGAGCATGTTCGCGCCGAACGTCGTCTGCAGCTGGGTGTGCTTGTACAGGTTGTTGAGGACGACCTTGGCGACGGCGTCCCGCTTGAGCGTGATGACGAGCCGGCGGCCGACCCGGTCGGAGCTCTCGTCGGCGATGTCGGCGATGCCGGCGACCCGGCCGTCCTTGACCAGATCGGCGATCGACTCGGCCAGGTTGTCGGGGTTGACCTGGTAGGGCAGCTCGGTCACCACCAGGGTGGTCCGGCCGCGGCCGTCCTCCTCGACGGTGACGACGGCCCGCATTCGAATCGAGCCGCGCCCGGTCCGGTAGGCCTCCTCGATGCCGTCCCGGCCGACGATCAGCCCGTGGGTGGGGAAGTCCGGCCCCTTGATCCGCTCGATCAGAGCCTCGAGCAGCTCCTCGTCGGTGGCCTCCGGGTGGTCGAGCGCCCACACGACGCCGGCCGCCACTTCGCGCAGGTTGTGCGGCGGGATCTTCGTGGCCATCCCGACCGCGATGCCCTCGCTGCCGTTGACCAGCAGGTTGGGGATCCGGCTGGGCAGGATCGTCGGCTCGACCGTGTTGCCGGCGTAGTTCGGGATGAAGTCGACGGTCTCCTCGTCGATGTCCCGGAGCATCTCCATCGCCAGCGCGGCCAGCCGGCACTCGGTGTAGCGGTACGCCGCCGCCGGGTCGTTGCCGGGTGAGCCGAAGTTCCCCTGCGGATCGATCATCGGGTAGCGCAGCGACCAGGGCTGCGCCATCCGCACCAGCGCGTCGTAGAGCGGCGAGTCGCCGTGCGGGTGGTAGTTGCCCATCACGTCGCCGACGACCCGGCCGCACTTGACGTAGTTGCGGTCGGGCCGGAAGCCCGAGTCGTACATCCCGTAGAGGATCTTGCGGTGCACCGGCTTGAGACCGTCGCGGACGTCGGGCAGCGCCCGACCGACGATGACCGACATCGCGTAGTCGATGTAGCTGCGCTGCATCTCGATCTGGATGTCGACCGGTTCCACCCGGTCACCGGGGCCGGAGGGCGGCGGGGTCGTGACGTCGGTCACGCGGGTCCTCTCGTGTGAGCTACGGCGGGGCGCCGTTCGGGCCGGTGGTCAGATGTCGAGGAAACGCACGTCACGGGCGTTGCGAGTGATGAATGACCGCCGGGCCTCCACGTCCTCCCCCATGAGCACGCTGAACAGCTCGTCCGCGGTGGCGGCGTCGTCCAGGGTGACCTGCAGCAGGATCCGGTGGGCCGGGTCCATCGTGGTCTCCCACAGTTCCTTGGCGTTCATCTCGCCCAGCCCCTTGTAGCGGGCGGTGGACTCCTCCTTCGGCAGCCGCTTGCCATCCCGCAAGCCCAGCTCGATCAGGCTGTCGCGCTCGCGGTCGGAGTAGGCGTAGTCCGGCGCCGCCTTGGACCACTTGATCTTGTACAGCGGCGGCTGGGCCAGGTAGACGTGGCCGGCCTCGATCAGCGGTCGCATGAACCGGAACAGCAGGGTCAGCAGCAGCGTGCGGATGTGCTGACCGTCGACGTCGGCGTCGGCCATCAGCACGATCTTGTGGTAGCGCAGCTTGGCGACATCGAAGTCGTCGTGGATGCCGGTTCCGAGGGCGGTGATGAGCGACTGCACCTCGGTGTTCTTCAGGACCCGGTCGATCCGGGCCTTCTCCACGTTGATGATCTTCCCGCGGATCGGCAGGATCGCCTGGAACATCGAGTCCCGGCAGGACTTCGCCGAGCCGCCGGCACTGTCCCCCTCGACGATGTAGAGCTCGCTGGCCCGCGGGTCGGTGGACCGGCAGTCGGCCAGCTTGCCGGGCAGCGAGCCGACGTCGAGCAGCCCCTTGCGCCGGGTCAGGTCGCGCGCCTGGCGGGCGGCGATCCGCGCCCGCGCGGCCTGGGACGCCTTGGTGATGATGTCGCGGGCCTCGCCGGGGTTGCGGTCGAACCAGTCCCGTAGCCAGTCGTTGCACGCCTTCTGCACGAACGCCTTAGCCTCGGTGTTCCCCAGCTTGGTCTTGGTCTGGCCCTCGAACTGCGGGTTGGCCAGCTTCACCGAGATGATGGCCGTCAGTCCCTCGCGGACGTCGTCGCCGGTGAGGTTGTCGTCCTTCTCCTTGAGCAACTTCTGGTCGCGGGCGTACTTGTTGACGATGTAGGTCAGCGCCGAGCGGAACCCTTCCTCATGGGTGCCGCCCTCATGGGTGTTGATGGTGTTGGCGAAGGTGTAGACCGACTCGCTGTAGCTCTCGTTCCACTGCATCGCGACCTCGACGGCGATGCCGTCGCCCTCGGTGCCGAAACCGATGACGGACCGGTGGATCGGCGTCTTGGTGGCGTTGAGGTGCCGGACGAAGTCCTCGATGCCACCCTCGTAGCAGTAGGCGACCTCCGTGGGCACCTCGTCGCGCTCGTCCCGCAGCGTGATCGACAGGTCGCGGTTGAGGAACGCCATCTCCTGAAGGCGGCGGGAGAGCGTCTCGAACGAGTACACGGTGGTCTCGAAGATCGTGTCGTCGGCCCAGAACGTCACCATCGTGCCGTGCTCGAGCGTGGCCGCCCCACGGGCGAGCCGCGCTGCCGGGCGGCTCATCTCGTACGGCTGGGTCCAGACGTGGCCGTCGCGCTTGATCTCGACCTCGAGACGTCGGGACAGCGCGTTGACGACGGAGATGCCGACGCCGTGCAGGCCACCGGAGACGGCGTAGGACTTGCCGTCGAACTTGCCGCCGGCGTGCAGGGTGGTCAGCACGACCTCGACGGCCGGCCGCTTCTCGATCTTGTGGGTGTCGACCGGGATGCCGCGGCCGTTGTCGGTGACCCGGACGCCGCCGGCGGGCAGCAGGACCACCGAGATCGTGTCGCAGACACCCGCCAGCGCCTCGTCGACCGCGTTGTCGACGACCTCGTAGACGAGGTGGTGCAGGCCACGCTCGCCGGTCGAGCCGATGTACATGCTGGGGCGCTTGCGGACCGCCTCGAGACCTTCGAGGACGGTGATGGAGCTGGCGTCATAGGCCACGAAGGGGCATCCTCGCTGTCGTCCGGGACCGCACCCGGCGAGGACCCCCGCAACGGGCTCCCAACCGGCGGTGGGTTCCTCACATCCTACCTGCTCGGCCGGGTTCGGCCTCGCCGAAACGCGGCCTGGGGACGCGCGTGGCGCGCCGACCCCCCGCGGACGGATCCCCCCACACGCATCACCGTCGGACGCCGACCACGGCGTACGACGGACGCTGCGGCGGGCGGCGGCTCCGCGGCGGTCAGCCGTAGGTGTCGCGCGGTCCACGGCTGCCGGTCACCCGCCGCGGGCCCTTCTGCCAGTTCGGCGCGGTCGGTCCGTACACCCGCAGCCCGGTCACGACGCCGGCCCCCAGCGCCTCGCTGAGCCGAGCCAGCAGCGTCGGTCCGAGCAGCCGGAGCTGGGTGGCCCACGCGGTCGATTCGGCCACCACGGTGAGCTCGGCGCCCTCGAGTGCGACCGGCCGGCAGTGCGCTGCGATCGCCGAACCGACCAGCACGTCCCAGCGACCCATCACGGTCGCCACCGCCATGGTGGTGTCCCAGCCGCGGTCGGTCACCAGCCGCTGCAGGGCCGCGCCGAACGGCTGCGGGTCACGCTCGTCGGGGCCGGCGCCGCTGCGCTGCCGGGCCGAGCGGCCGGGCCGGGCCCTAACCGCACCGCGGGCGCCGCGGCTGCGCGCATCGGCCTTGGCTCGGGCCAGCGCCGCGCGCGCCAGGTCGGGGCCGAGCGGCGGGTCCTCGGCCGGGTCGGCGTCGCCCTCAGCCACTGCTGACCTGCCCACCGGCCAAAGTGTAGCGGGCTCCGGCCAGGCCGTCGGGAACGTCCATGGCCACCGCGGCGGTGACGATCACCTGCTCGGCCGAGGCGACCAGCTCGGCCAACCGGCTCCGCCGGTCGCTGTCGAGCTCGGCGAAGACGTCGTCGAGGATCAGCACGGGTTCTCCGCCGTCGGCCCGGAGCAGGTCGTACGCCGCCAACCGCAGCGCCAGCGCGAGCGACCAGGACTCCCCGTGGCTGGCGTACCCGCGCGCCGGCAGCTCCCCGATGGAGAGGACCAGGTCGTCCCGGTGCGGCCCGACCAGGCTGACGCCCCGGTCGAGCTCCTCCTGCCGACGACCGGAGAGCGCGGCGAGCAGCGCGGCGGCCAGCATGTCCCGGTCGGGGTCGGCCGGGACGTCGTGACCGAGCGAGCTGCGGTAGTCGATACCGATGGGCCCGCCGCCGCGGGACACCGCGTCGTACGCCTTGTCCACCAGCGGCCGCAGCGCCTCGACCAGCTCGAGCCGGGCCGCGAGCAACTCGCCGCCGGTGCGGGAGAGGTGGGCGTCCCAGACGTCGAGGGTCCGCAGGTCGGCGCCGCCGCTCCGGCGGGCCGCGGCAGCGGTCTTGAGCAATGCGTTGCGCTGCTTGAGGACCCGGTCATAGTCGGCCCGGACGGCGGCCAGCCGCGGCGCCCGGGCGACCAGCAGGTCGTCGAGCAGCCGTCGGCGCTCGGCCGGGTCGCCCTTGACCAGAGCCAGGTCCTCGGGAGCGAACAGCACCGTGCGCAGCAGCCCCAGCACCTCCCGCTGGCGAGGGACCGGGGTCCGGTTTACCCGCGCCCGGCCGGCGCGTCCCGGCACGATCTCCAACTCGACCAGGGTGCTCCGGCCGTCGCGGACTACGGCGGCCCGGACCACAGCACGCTCCGCGCCGAGCCGCACCAGCGGGGCGGTGGTGGCGACCCGGTGGCTGCCGAGCGTGGCCACAAACCCCAGCGCCTCCACCAGGTTGGTCTTGCCCTGCCCGTTGGGGCCTACCAGGGCCGTCACCCCGCGCTCAAGTGGCAGCTCGACGGCGGTGTAGGACCGGAACTCGGTGAGGGACAGGTGGGCGACGAACACTGCTGCGCAGCCGGGTCAGCGTTTCGTCGCGGCCGGGTCGTGACCGGCCTCGTGGTCCGCGTCCGCACCCGGGGAGTCCATGCCGAGCTCGTCGGAGCCGGCCCGGGAGGTGACCGCGTGCCCCCCGAACTGGTTGCGCAGCGCCGCCACCACCTTCATCGCCGGCGAGTCCTCCTGGCGCGAGGCGAACCGGGCGAACAGCGCCGCGGTGATCACCGGCAGCGGGACCGCGTGGTCGACGGCGGCCTGCACGGTCCACCGTCCCTCGCCCGAGTCCTGCGCGTAGCCCCGCAGCTGGGAGAGGTCGTCGTCGACGTCGAGGGCGCGAACCAGTAGGTCGAGCAACCAGGACCGGATGACGGTCCCCTGCTGCCAGGACTTGAACACCGCGGGCACGTTCTCGACGATGTCGGTGGCCTCCAGCAGCTCCCAGCCCTCGGCGTAAGCCTGCATGATGCCGTACTCGATGCCGTTGTGGACCATCTTGGCGAAGTGGCCGGCACCGACCGGGCCGGCGTGCACGAAGCCGAAGTCCCCCTCCGGCTTGAGCGTGTCGAGCACCGGCTGAACCTGCGCGACGTGCTCGGTCTCCCCGCCCACCATCAGCGCGTAGCCCTCGGTGAGCCCCCACACGCCCCCGCTGACGCCGGCGTCGACGAAGCCGATGCCCTTGCCGGCGAGGTCGCTGGCGTGACGCTGGTCGTCGGTATAGCGCGAGTTCCCGCCGTCGACGATGACGTCCCCGGCGGCCATCAGCCCGGCCAGTTCGTCGACCGTCTGGTAGGTGGGCTCGCCCGCCGGCACCATCACCCAGACCACCCGTGGGGCGCTCAGCTTGTCCACCAGCTCTGCCAGCGTCGCGACGTCGCGCAGATCCGGCGAGCGGTCGTAGCCGACCACGGTGTGGCCGCCGCGGCGCAGCCGCTCGGCCATGTTGCCGCCCATCTTGCCCAGCCCGATGATGCCGATCTCCACGGTGCCTCCCGCGCTTCAGGTTCCTTCGGTTGGACGCTACCCGCTGCCGCCGCCCGGTTCGGGTCGGCATCGGCCTTAGCCGGAGAGGCGGACCGGCATCAGCAGATACCGGTAGTCACCCGCGTCCTTGCCGGTCATGACCGCGGGCTTGGCGGCGCTGGTGAACGCCAGCCGGGCGGCGTCGGAGTCGATCGCCCCGAGCCCGTCCAGGAGGTAAGCAGGGTTGAAAGCGATCGTCATCGGCTCACCCTGGTAGCCCGCCGACAGCTCCTCACTGGCTTGCGCGTCGTCGCCGCTGCCCGCCTCGAGCACCACCGTGTCGGTGTCGAAGGACAGCCGCACCGGCGCGTTTCGTGGCGCCACGAGCGCGACCCGGCGGACCGCTTCGGTGAAGGGTCCGGTCTCGATCTGCGCGGTGGCCGCGGACTCCGACGGCAACAGCGAGCGGTACTTTGGGAACTCTCCGTCGAGCAGCCGGCTGGTGGTCCGGCGGCTGCCGCCCTGGAACCCGATCATGCCCTCCCCGGTCGCACCGCCGGCGAGCGCCATCGTCACCTCCGCCCCCGCGGTCAGGGACTTCGCGGTCTCCGCTAACGTTCGAGCCGGCACCAGCGCGGTGGCCGAGAGCCCGGGTTGTCCGGGCTGCCAGCGCAGCTCCCGCACCGCCAGTCGGTAGCGGTCGGTGGCGGCGAGGGTGATCCGGTCGCCCTCGATCTCGACCCGGACCCCGGTGAGCACCGGCAGGGTGTCGTCGCGGCCGGCCGCGATGGCGACCGAGGCGACCGCGGCGGCGAAGGCGTCGCTCCCGATCGTGCCGGTGGCCGTCGGCATCTCGGGCAGCGCCGGGTAGTCGTCCACCGGCAGGGTCGGCAGCGTGAACCGGGTACTGCCGCAGGTCAGCACGGCCCGCGAGCCCTCCGTGACCAGCTCGACGGGCTGCCCCGGCAGGCTCCGGCAGATCTCCGCGAGCAGTCGGCCGGAGACGAGGACCCGACCGGCTTCGGTCGCCGTGACCTCGACGGTGGCCTGCGCCGAGACCTCGTAGTCGAAGCCGGACAGCGTGAGCTGGTGCTGCGGGTCCACCTCGAGCAACAGGCCCGCGAGGACCGGCACCGGCGGCCGGCTGGGCAGTGTGCGAGCCGTCCAGGCCACCGCGTCGGCCAGGCTGTCCCGCTCGACTCGCAACCTCATCGCGACGGTCCCCTCACGGTCGGGTAGCCCCGGGGGATGACAGTTCCCGACCGGGGGTCTGGGTTGGTTCGCTCCGTTGCGGTCCGCAGCCCACCGCTTGGCCTGTTGTGCCGGGTGGTTGCCCCGGGGAACAGAGCCGTTCTTCGTACTCTTCGGCGCGGTGGATTCTGTGGACGAGAGGCGTTCGGGCAGGCGGCGCGGCGCAGCGCGGCCACCGTTGCCTGGGGGTGAGCCGGCGCAGAACCGGTCTGGCCGGTGCACGGCCGGCCGAGTGCGGCTGTGGCCACCGGCGTACACACCCGGCGGTCGCCGGATTCCACAGCGTTGTCCCCAGCCTGTGCACATCGCAGGCTGGGGGCCCCGGTTCGGTTCATCCGGGGGTCATCCCTGCCGGGCCTGCGACTTGATCTTGTTGGTGAGCTCGGTCACCTGGTTGTAGATGGTCCGGCGCTCGGCCATCAGCGAGCGGATCTTGCGATCGGCGTGCATGACCGTGGTGTGGTCCCGTCCCCCGAACTGCTGGCCGATCTTCGGCAGGGACATCGTGGTCAGCTCCCGGCAGAGATACATCGAGATCTGCCGCGCGTTGACGAGGTGCCGGCTGCGCGAGGACCCACACAGGTCCTCCATCGTCACCCCGAAGTAGGAAGCGGTGGCCGCCATGATGGTGGCCGCGGTGATCTCCGGACCGTTGCCGTCGGAGATGAGGTCCTTCAGGACGATCTCGGCGAGGGCGAGATCCACACCCTGCCGGTTGAGGCTCGCGAACGCCGTCACCCGGATCAGCGCTCCCTCAAGCTCGCGGATGTTCGTCGGGATCTTGCTGGCGATGTACTCCAGCACCTCCGGCGGCGCGGCCAGCCGCTCCTGGGCGGCCTTCTTGCGCAGGATCGCGATGCGGGTCTCGAGGTCGGGTGGCTGCACGTCGGTCATCAGGCCCCACTCGAACCGGTTTCGGAGCCGGTCCTCGAGGGTGGACAGCTGCTTCGGTGGCCGGTCCGAGCTGATCACGATCTGCTTACTGGTGTTATGCAGAGTGTTAAAGGTGTGGAAGAACTCCTCCTGGGTGCGCTCCTTGTTCTCCAGGAACTGGATGTCGTCAACGAGCAGCACGTCGACGTCCCGGTAACGCCGCTGGAAGGCCTGGGCCTTGTCGTCCCGGATGGAGTTGATGAAGTCGTTGGTGAACTCCTCGGAGCTGACGTAGCGCACCCGCGAGGTCGGGAACAGGGCCTGGGTGTAGTGGCCGATCGCGTGCAGCAGGTGCGTCTTGCCCAAGCCCGAGTCGCCGTAGATGAACAAGGGGTTGTAGGCCTTGGCCGGCGCCTCGGCGACCGCGACGGCCGCCGCGTGCGGGAATCGGTTGCTATCGCCGATGACGAAGGTCTCGAACACGTACTTGGCGTTCAGCCGGGCCGGCTCGGCGGGCCGGCCGGTGCCGGTGCGCCAGGTGCCTATGGACTGTCGGTCGCCGCCGTAGCCCGCTCGGAACTCCGCACCGCTGGCCAGCCCCCCCGATCCCCCCGGAGGAGCAGCAGCCTCGTCCCCGAATGCCCCGACGACCTCGTAGCCGGTCGGCAGGTTGATCCCGCCGACCAGATCCGGGTCGACGCTCACCGTGACTTCCACCGGGTAGCCCAGCTCGCGGCTGAGGGCGGCGATCAGCAACGGCCGGAGCCGGGTATCGAGCACCTCTTTGGCGAAGTCGTTGGGGGCGCTAAGCAGCGCGGTCCCGTTGTCGATGGCCCGAGGTCGGGTCAACTCGATCCATACGCGCTGCTGCGGAGGCAGTTCGCGCAGCAGACCGGCGAGCGCGCCGGCCCAGACGGCCGCGAGGTCCACGGAGTTCTCGGGCACGTGACGCTCTCTTCTACGGCCGGTCGGCAACGCCGGTGAGGTCTGGCACGACGACGGGCACGCGCCGCGGGGAGATCCACAGACTTCTCCACAGCCTGGGGACACCGCGGGCCGGCCAGCTGACCGGCTCGCTCATAGTCACCGGCGACGCAGCCAGGCAACTGCGCGACCGCGGCGCAGTTGCTCGGGACGACGGCGGGGAAGGTCCGGCGCGAGCGACGCTAACAGCGGCCGACAGGTCGGGACAAGCGGTCATCCACAACCCCGCCGGCTCACCGTCGGCGGGACCCGGCCGGGCCGGCCACAGGTCCGACCGCCGCCGTAGCGTATTCTTCGGCTCGACAGTGGCACCCGCCGTCGCCGGTTCGAGCTACGCCCGCTCCTGGGCCGTTCGCCCGCGTGAAGCCCGGCCTGCATCGGAGTTCTCGAGTGAGTAAGCGCACCTTTCAGCCGAACAACCGCCGGCGGGCCAAGACGCATGGCTTTCGCCTGCGGATGCGTACTCGCGCTGGCCGGGCCATCCTCTCCGGCCGCCGGCGCAAGGGTCGCGCCGAGCTGTCCGCCTGACCGGCCGCGGTCTGCGCGTGTTGCCGGCCCGCGTACGGCTGCGGCGGCGGGAGGACTTCACCCGGGCACTCCGGTTGGGCCGCCGGGCCGGCCGGCCGACCGTGCTCGGGCACCTCTACCTCGGTCCCGCGCCGGTCGAGCCGACCGGCACCGCCGGGGTTCCGGGGCCAGCGACCGCAGCCAGCGCGCGGGTCACCCCCGTCGCACCGGCCCGGGTCGGGTTTCTGGTGAGCCGGGCGGTTGGCGACGCCGTCAGCCGGAACCGGGTGCGCCGTCGCCTCCGCCATATCGTCCGGGACCGCCTGCCCCGCCTCGAGCGGCTGCCACGAGGCAGCCTGCTGGTCCTGCGGGCGCAGCCACCCGCGGCTGGAAGCAGTGCGGCGGCGCTGGCTGCGGACGTGGACCGGGTGCTGGAGCGGCTGTTGAGCCGGGGGGGACGCCGATGACCGGCAAGGGAACTCCGGCGGCTCGGGCGCTCGTTGCGCTGCTCGTCGGATACCAGCGCTGCGTCAGCCCCCTGCTCGGCCCGCACTGCCGGTTCGCCCCGACGTGCAGCGCCTACGCGCTGTGTGCCGTGCGGCGATACGGCGCCGTTCGCGGCGGCTCCTTGGCGTTGCGACGGGTCCTGCGGTGCCACCCGTTCCACCCGGGTGGGTACGACCCGGTACCGGAAACGCGCAGCACCGCCGCCGCACCGAACCAACCGACACCCCCTTCGACCTCTGCGGGAGCAGTCCGGTGCTGAACTGGCTGTACGAAGCGATCGCAAAGATCGTGCTGGCGATCCACGCCGGGCTTTCACCGCTATTTGGTGCGGACAGCGGGCTGGCCTGGGGCCTGTCGATCGTCTTCCTCACGATGCTGATGCGGCTGCTGCTGTTCCCCTTGTTCGTCAAGCAGATTCGCACCCAGCGGGCGATGACAACCCTGCAGCCGCTCATGAAGGAACTGCAGCAGAAGTACAAGGGCGACCGGGAACGCCTCAACGCCGAGATGATGAAGCTCTACCGGGAGAACGGCGCCAACCCGTTGATGGGCTGCCTGCCGCTGCTGCTGCAGATGCCGGTGTTCTTCTCGCTGTTCCACGTTCTCAACGGGATCAAGGCCAACACCGACGGCAGCTTCAGTGCGCACGCCGGGCTCTCCTCGTCGCAGGTCCACAGCGCCGCCAACGCCAAGATCTTCGGCGCGCCACTGGCGGCGGCGTTCAAGTCCGGCACCGAGAAGATCCACCTACTCGGTGCGGCGCCCAGCAGCGTCAAGGTCGTGGCGGCCATCATGGTCGTGCTGATGGCGGGTACCACGTTCTGGACCCAGAAGCAGATGATGGCCCGGTCCAACGCCGGCGGGAACAATCAGTTCGCCACGCAGCAGAAGGTGCTGCTGTACGTGCTGCCTTTCTCGTTCCTGTTCGCCGGGTTCAACTTCCCGATCGGCGTGCTGCTCTACTGGCTGACGACGAACGTGTGGAGCATGGCGCAACAGCACGTGATCCTGGCCAGGATGGGTCTCGGACCGACACCGGGAGCGGCCCCGGCGCCCGGTGCCGTAGCCGCCCGCCCCACCGGCACCCCCGCCGGCCGCGGCCGGAGCAGTGCGTTGTTCAGCCGACTACTCGGGCGTCCGGGTGCCGGCGCCGCCATCCCGGCCACCGGGAGCACCGGGAGCACCGGGAGCACCGGGAGCACCGGGAGCACCGGAAGCACCGGCAGCACCGGGAGCACCGGAAGCACCGGCAGCACCAAGATGCCGGCACCCAAGGAACCCCCACGAGCCGGCAGCGCAGCGGCCCAGCCACCTGTCTCGGCCGCCGCCGCTCGCCGGCCCGGAGGCAACAAGACTCGCCGGGGCCGCAGCCGTCGGGGCGGTCGGCGGTGACCGGCGGACCGCCCCCGGCCGACCACGCCGCAGGGTCGGTGCCGGACGGTGCCACCGACCCGGTGCCGACGGGTCCCGACGGCGGCACCGGCCCGCAGCTCTCGCTGCTCGAACAGGAAGGCGAGATCGCGGCCGACTACCTCGAGGTGCTGCTCGACATCGCCGACCTCGACGGCGACCTCGACATGGACGTCGAGGGCGATCGCGCGATTGTGTCTATCGTGGGTAGCGGCCTGGGCAAACTGGTCGGCCCCGGCGGCGAGACGCTCGACGCCCTCCAGGAGCTCACCAGGCTCGCGGTCCATCAGCAGACCAGGGTCCGCAGCCGGTTGATGCTCGATGTCGGCGGCCACCGCGCCCGCCGCCGGGCCCAGCTGACTGAGCTCGGCACCGCCACCGCGCGCGACGTCGCGGCCAACGGCGCACCGGCGTCGATGGCGCCCATGACGCCGTTCGAGCGCAAGGTGGTCCACGACGCCGTCGCGGCGGTTCCCGGAGTGCACAGTGAGTCCGAGGGTGTCGAGCCGGAGCGCTTCGTCGTCGTACGCCCCGATTGATCCCGCCGGACGGGCTGGCACCGCCGCCACCGGCACCGGCCGTGATCGTGTTCGGGGATCGGCTGCCGCTCGCTCGTCAGTACGCGGATCTGCTCGCCGGTCCGGGGATCGAGCGCGGACTGCTCGGCCCTCGTGAGCTGCCGCGCCTGTGGGAGCGGCACCTGCTCAACTGCGCCGTGCTGGTCGAGCTCCTGCCGCCTGGTTGCACGGTGATCGACGTAGGCTCGGGCGCCGGGTTGCCCGGAATCGCGATCGGCCTCGCTCGTCCGGATGTGGTCGTCCTGCTGGTCGAACCGCTGCAGCGCCGGGCCGCGTTCCTCGAGGCGTGTCTTGACCGGCTCAGCCTCCCCGGGGTGCAGCTCCACCGGGGGCGCGCCGAGGAGCTGCGCGGCAGGAGCGCGGATGCGGTCACGGCGCGCGCCGTAGCGCCACTGGCCCGACTCGTGGGCTGGTGCTGGCCGCTGGTGGCCCCCGGCGGCCAGCTGCTCGCGGTCAAGGGTGCATCCGCGACGGCCGAACTGGCTGCCGAGCGGTCCCGACTGCCCTCCGACGTCGACGATGCCGCGGTGGCGGTGTGCGGTGCAGGGCTGTTGGCCGAGCCGACGACGGTCGTTGTGCTCCGACGCCGGCCCGAGTTGAGGAGCAACCCGGCGCGCCGCCGCCAGGGGCACGTCCCCGTCCGGCAGACTGACCCACGGAAGTAGGGACGGCGGAGGTCAGTGGCAGCGGTGGCAGCGGTGACAGCGGTGGCAGCGGTGGCAGCGAGCATGGGGAACCGTCGGGCGACGCCCGTTCGGACCTGGGTTTGCGGCGGGCAGAGCACGGGCGGGGTGGGCTGGCCAGCCGACAGGCCATCCCTACCGATGCCCGGGGCGCAGTACCAGCCCAGCCAGCTCGGCTGGCCGGCTGAGGTTTCCCGTGAAACTGGCCCGGCCCCCGGCCGGATGCGGTTGGTCGAGCCGCCGGTCGACGCCCCGCCGGCGGAACATCGGGCCGTTTCACGTGAATCCACGAGCTCGACCTGGAGTCCAAGCATGGTGGACGAGACGCCGATCGGCGCGGCAGCGCTGAGCGCGGTCCGGACCCGGGACCGGCGCGCGGAACGGTTACCGGCGCCCGCGGCGCCGCGGGTGCTGGCGGTGGCCAACCAGAAGGGCGGCGTCGGGAAGACGACCACGGCGGTGAACATCGCTGCCGGGCTGGCGCTGGGCGGGCTGTCGGTCTTGCTGCTGGACCTCGACCCGCAGGGCAACGCTTCGACCGGCCTGGGTATCGACCACCAGGCCGGTGGCCCCTCGGTCTACGACGTGCTGGTGGAGGGTCGCGAGGTCGAGCGGGTGCTGCGCCCGGTGCCCGGTATCGACGGGCTGTGGTGCGCCCCGGCCACGATCGACCTGGCCGGGGCCGAGATCGAGCTGGTGTCGATGGTGGCGCGGGAGTCCCGCCTACAGCGGTCGCTGGCGGCGTACCGGACGTCCCCGACGGCCCTCGCCTTCGACTACATGCTGATCGACTGTCCGCCGTCGTTGGGTTTGCTGACCGTGAACGCGCTGGTGGCGGCCGCCGAGGTGCTGTTGCCGATCCAGTGCGAGTACTACGCCCTGGAGGGCCTGCGGCAGCTGGTCCACAACGTCGAGCTGGTCCGGGCCCACCTGAACCCGGGGTTGGAGATCAGCACCGTGCTGTTGACCATGTACGACGCCCGCACTCGGTTGGCCGAGCAGGTGGCCGCCGAGGTCCGTGCGCACTTCGGACCCCGGGTGCTCGGTGCGGAGATTCCGCGCAGTGTGCGGGTGTCGGAGGCGCCGAGCTACGGGGAGTCCGTGCTGACCTACGACCCTGGCTCTCGTGGCGCGCTGGCCTACGTTGCGGCAGCCCGGGAGATCGCCGTCCGCGGGACCGACCGCGCCAACCTCACCGGCGGACCGGTGTGAACGGGCGACGGCCCGGCCTGGGCCGCGGCCTCGGCGCGCTGATCCCGACCGGTGCCGTGTCGGGGGCGGCACCGGCGGCCGCGCCCGACCGGCCGGACGCCGGAGCCGCCGGCGACCGGATCGGCGCGGGCGCGGTGCTGCGCGAGCTGCCCGTGACGTCGATCCGTCCCAACCCCCGGCAGCCCCGCAGCGTGTTCGACGAGGACGCTCAGGCCGAGTTGGCCGCCTCGATCGCGGCGGTCGGGCTGCTGCAGCCGATCGTGGTCCGGCCCGCCGGGCCGCCCGGCTACGAGCTCGTGATGGGCGAACGACGCTGGCGAGCCGCCACGGCGGCCGGGCTGACCGCGATACCGGCGATCGTGCGGTGGACGGGGGACGACGAGCTGCTCCGCGACGCGCTGCTCGAGAACCTGCACCGGGAGCAGCTCAACCCGCTCGAGGAGGCGGCCGCCTACCGTCAGTTGCTCGACGACTTCGGGGCGACCCACGAGCAGCTGGCGGTCCGGATCGGTCGCTCGCGCTCGCAGGTGACGAACACGATCCGGCTGCTGAACCTGCCGCCCGCCGTGCAGCGGCGGGTCGCGGCGGGGGTCCTCTCCGCCGGCCATGCCCGGGCCCTACTGTCGGTGTCCGACCCGGCTGCGCAGGAGCGGCTGGCCGGCCGGGTCGTCGCCGAGGGCATGTCGGTGCGGGCCGTCGAGGAGGCCGTGGCGCTCGGTGGCGGGGCGCTCGGTGGCGGGGCGCTCGGTGGCGGGGCGCTCGTCGACGGGGCGCTCGGCGCAGCCGCCGGGACGGGCCGTCGCCGACGCAGCGCCGGCGCCCTGGACGGCGTGGCGGCGGCGCTGTCCGACCGGTACGACACCCGGGTCCGGGTCGAGCTCGGCCGCTCCAAGGGCAAGATCGTGGTGGAGTTCGCCTCGGTGGCCGACCTGGAGCGCATCCTGACGACCCTGGCGCCGGGAGTGACGGTCGGCGCCGACCCGAGCGGGGCCGGACCCGCCGGCGAATCAGCCGGTGGTCCGGTCGCCGCCGTCCCGGCTGGCGTGGCGTTCGACGGCTGACGCCAGCAGGTCCCGGCACACCGCTCCGAGGTCCCGTTCCGCGGCCGCCACCGCCATCGGCAGCAGGCTGGTCGCGGTCATCCCCGGCGCGACGTTCACCTCGAGGAAGTGCGCGACCCCGTCGGCGTCGATGATCAGGTCGGTGCGGGAGAGGTCCGACAGGTGCAGGGTCCGGTGCGCCTCGACGGCCAGTACGCCGGCGGCGGCGGCCGCCGCCGGGTCCAGCCGGGCCGGCGTGAAGTACTCGGTGGCACCAGCGGTGTAGCGGGCCGCGTAGTCGAAAACCCCGTCCACCGGGGAAATCTCGACGGCGGGCAGTGCCGTCGGGCCGGCGCCGACGTCGAGCACGCTGACCGCTACCTCGACCCCGGCGACGTAGGCCTCCATCAGCGCGACATCGGCGTAGGAGAAGCAGTGCACCATCGCGCCCGGGAGCTCGGCGGCGTCCCTCACCACCGAGACACCCAGGGCCGAGCCGCCCCGAGCCGGCTTGACGATCAGTGGCAACCCGAGCCGGGCGACCACCCGGTCCAGGATCGCCGCCGCGCCCAGCTCCCGGAACGTGGCGTGCGGCAGTGCGACGAACGCCGGCGTTACCACGCCCATCGCCCGCAGCAGGCTCTTGGCGGTGGGCTTGTCCCAGGCCAGCCGGCAGGCGTCGGGACGGGAACCGGCGTAGGGCACCTCGGCGAGCTCGAGGACGTCGCGGACCGCCCCGTCCTCACCGGCGGCGCCGTGCAGGGCCAGGAACACCACCGCTGGCGCGCTGCTGGTCAGCGTCGGAAGCAGGGCCTGGTCGAGGTCACGCACCTCCACCTCGACCCCGACGGCGCGCAGCGCCGCGGCGACCCGCTGGCCGGAGCGCAGCGACACCTCCCGCTCGTAGGACAGTCCGCCGGCCAGCACCAGCACCGGGCCGAGGTCGCTCACGTCGTGTCCGGCCCCGGCGACTCGCCGGCGTAGGGCATGGGATGCCCGGCCGGCCGGCCGCCGGTCCCGAAGGTCGCTTGCAGCTCGATCTCCTCGGCCAGGACGCCGGCGAGGCGTCGCACGCCCTCGCGGATTCGATCCGGCGGCGGGTAGCAGTAGGAGAGCCGCAGCGAGCTGGCGCCGGCCCCATCGGCGTAGAAGGCGGAGCCGGGGACGTAGGCGACGCGGGCCTGCACGGCCCGCGCGAGCATCTCCTTGGCGTCCAACCCCGACGGCAGCGTCACCCACACGTAGAACCCGCCGGTCGGGGTGGTCCACCGACAGCGGGGCAGGGTTGTCGCGAGCGCGTCGAGGGTGGCATCCCGGCGCTCCCGGTAGAGCTCGCGGAACACCTTGATCTGCTGCTGCCAGTTGCAGGTCTCCAGGTAGTCGGCGACGACCAGCTGGCTGAAGCTCGACGGGCAGAGGATCGCCGCCTCGCTGGCCAGGACCAGCTTGTCGCGAACCCCCTGGGGCGCCAGCGCCCAGCCGACCCGCAGCCCCGGGGCGAAGGTCTTGGAGAACGAGCCGAGGTAGACGACCTGCTCCGGCGCCAGTGCGCGTAGCGCCGGGGTCGGCTCCCCGTCGAACCCCAGCAGCCCGTACGGGTTGTCCTCGAGGACCAACAGGTCGGCCGCGGCGCAGATCTCGAGGATCTCGGGCCGGCGGCCGGGCGCCAGCGAGACACCGGCCGGGTTGTGGAAGTTGGGCACGGTGTAGAGGAACTTCGGCCGGCGGCCGGCGCCGGCCAACCGCTCGAGCGTGGCGGCCAGCGCCGCCGGGATCAGCCCGTCGGCGTCCATCGGGACGTGCACGACCTCGGCCTGGTACGCCGCGAAGGTGCCGAGCGCACCGACGTAGGAGGGCGCTTCGGCGAGCACGACGTCACCTGGGTCGCAGAACACCCGGGTGACCAGGTCCAGCGCCTGCTGGGAGCCGACCGTGACCACGACGTCGTCCGCACCGGCCGCGATCCCCTCCAGGGCCATCACCATGCAGATCAACTCCCGCAGCCGGGGGTCGCCCTGCCCGGAGCCGTACTGCAACGCGGTGGCGCCGCGGGCGGCGACGAGGTCGGCGAGCATCGCCGCGATGGCGTCCATGGGCAGCGCCGAGGTGAAGGGCATGCCGCCGGCGAGCGAGACCACCTCCGGCCGGGACGCGACCGCAAACAGCGCTCGGATCTCGGAGGCCGTCATCGCGGCGGTCCGAGCGGCATAGCGATGCAGGTGGGGATCCAGCCGATTACCGACAGTAGCCACAGGTCCGGTGCCCGGGCCGGCGCCGGCCGTCCGGGCGGGCTGGGCGGACATCCGCACTCCCTTCCGCGGCTGTTGCGGCGGTGAAGGATCACGTTACCCTGCGCCACGACGGGGTCGGTTCGAGCACCGCCGAGCTGGAGGCATCGTGGCGCGACGGCTGGTGAACGTCACGCTGGACAACCTCAACGACCTGCCCCGTCGGTGCCGCGCCTGCGTGTTCTGGGAGCTCGACCCGGTCGCCCGCGACCGCGCCATCGCCGCCGGTGACACATCGTTGGAGAAGGAGGCGTGGATCTCTGCCACGCTGCTCGAGTGGGGCAGCTGTGGGAAGATCGTGTACGTCGACGGCATCGTCGCCGGCTTCGCGCTGTTCGCGCCGCCCGTCTACGTCCCCCGGTCGGTGGCGTTCCCGACCAGCCCGATCAGCGCCGACGCGGTGCTGCTCATGACGGCGCACGTACTGCCGGAGTTCGCCGGCGCCGGCCTCGGACGGATGTTGGTGCAGTCCATCGCAAAGGACCTGCTCCGGCGCGGCGTGCGGGCGGTCGAGTGCTTCGGGGACCTGCGCTGGCAGGCTCCGGCGTGCGTGGTGCCGGCCGAGCACCTGCTCGCCGTCGGGTTCAAGACCGTGCGACCGCACCCGCGGTTTCCCCGGCTGCGCCTGGAGCTCAAGACCGCCGCGTCGTGGCGAGAGGACGTCGAGGTCGCCTTGGAGCGGCTGCTCGGGTCGATGTCGCCGGAGGCGATCCTCCGCCCGGTGTAGTGGGCCGGACGAACGGGTCAGCCGCTCGGGGCGGTGAGCGCCGGCAGGCGCAGCGTCCCGGTCGGCGGGTCGAGCTCCGGCGGCAGGTACAGCCGTTGGACGGCGGCTAGCAGCGCCTCCGCCACGGTGTCCCGGAAGGCCGACGTCGCCAGCCGGGCAGCATCGGTCGGGGCGCTGAGGTACCCGACCTCCAGGCGGACGGCGGGCATCCTTGTCCGGCGCAGCAGATCCCACGTCTTGGGGTGGCTGCGGCAGTCGAGCATGCCGGTCCGCGCCACCACCTCGCGCTGCACCAGCGAGGCGAACCGCTCGCCGACCGCCGAACCGGCCCCGCGTCGCGCCCCGGCGCCGTAGAAGTACGTCGCGACGCCGGTCGCGGCCGGGCTCGACGAGGTGTCCACGTGCAGCGAGATGAGCAGATCGGCGGCGGCGGCGTTGGCGAACTCGGCCCGCTCGGTCTCGGTGGGGCATCGCTCCGGCCCACGCGTCAGGAACACCTGGACACCGGACGCGGCCAGCCGGCCCTCGAGCCGGGCCGCGAGGTCCGCGACCAGCGCCGCCTCATTCAGGCCGGCACCGCTGGCTCCCCGGTCCGGGCCACCATGCCCCGGGTCGAGCACGATCACCTTTCCGGCAAGTGTCGGACCGGCCCGGTGCAGCAGCTCGGACTCCCGCATCCACTGGGGGTGGCCGCCGACCACGGTGCGAGACAGCCGGCTCAATGCCCGCAGGGTGTCCGGTCCGCAGGTGCCGTCCGGAGCCAACCCGACGTTGCGCTGGAAGTCTCGCAGCGCCGTGTCGGTGTCGCGACCGAAGATGCCGTCGCAGCGGCCGGGGTTGAAGCCCATGTCGAGCAGTCGCTGCTGGAGCGCCACCACGTCGTCGCCGACGTAGGGGTGGCTGACGCTATGGCTGAGCAGCCGGTCACCGAGGCGCCAACGGGCCTCGTCCAGCGCCCGGTAGGTGTCCGGACCGACCAGACCGTCCGCGGTGAGCCCGCGGCGCTGTTGGAAGTCGCGGACCGCCCGGTCGCAGCGGTCGTCGAACCACTCGGGATCCCCGTGGGTGCCGTCACCGTGACCGTCACCGGCGAGCAGACCCAATCGGCGTAGGGTCGCCCGGATCTCCGCGACCCCCGGAGCCCGGTCGCCGCGACGGTAGAGTGGCATCGGCTCCGACGTCCTAGCTGCTGCGAGCGCCCCAGGCAGCTCTAGATGTAAGCCTCGAGGTCGCGCAGCAGCGCCGCCTTCGGCTTGGCCCCGACGATGCTCTTGACGATCTGACCACCGGCGAACACCGACATGGTCGGAATCGACATGATCTGGTACTGCCGAGCGATCTGCGGGTTCTCGTCGATGTTGACCTTCGCGATGGTCAGCTTGTCCGCATGCTCCGAGGCGATCTCCTCGAGCACCGGGGCGACCATCTTGCACGGGCCACACCACTCCGCCCAGAAGTCGACCAGCACCGGCTTCTCGCTCTGCAGCACCTCAGCGGCGAACGTCGAGTCGGTGACCTTCTTGGTCGCGGCGCCCACGGCGGTTCCTCCGGTCGTTGTCGGGATCCTACGAGCGTGCCAACGGTGATTGCGCGGGGGGGATTCCCCGAGCAGGGGTCAGCGCCCTTCGTGCGCGGCCAGCCAGCGCTCGGCGTCGAGCGCGGCGGCGCAGCCCGTGCCGGCCGCGGTGATCGCCTGCCGGTAGGTGTGGTCGACGAGGTCACCGCAGGCGAATACGCCGGCCAGGTTGGTGCGGGTGGACGGAGTGTCGACGAGCACGTAGCCGGCGTCGTCGACCTCGACCTGGCCGCGGAACAGCTCGCTGCTGGGATCGTGGCCGATCGCCAGGAAGAAACCGGTGACGTCGAGCACCGACTCCTGGCCGGTGCGGACGTTGCGGACCCGGACACCGCTGACTGAGGTGTCACCCTCGACGTCGAGAACCTCGGTGTCCCAGCGGAAACGGATCCGGTCGTTCTGGAAGGCCCGCTCCTGCATGATCTTGCTGGCCCGCAGGCCGTCGCGGCGGTGGATGACCGTCACCGACTCGGCGAACCGGGTGAGGAACGTCGCCTCCTCCATGGCCGAGTCGCCGCCACCCACGACCGCTATGTGCTGGCCGCGGAAGAAGAAGCCGTCACAGGTGGCGCAGGCCGACACGCCGTGGCCGAGCAGTCGCTGCTCGCCCGGCAGTCCCAGCATCCGCCAGCGGGAGCCGGTCGCGAGGATGACCGCCCGGGCCCGGTACTCCGTGTCACCGACATGGGCGATCTTGACCGGGCCGGTGAGGTCGACCGAGGTGACGTCGTCGGTGATGAACTGCGCCCCGAACTTCTCGGCTTGCTTGCGCAGGCTGTCCATCAGGTCGGGCCCGAGTACGCCGTCCGGCCAGCCCGGGAAGTTCTCCACCTCGGTGGTGTTCATCAGCGCGCCGCCCGCGGTCACACCCTCGATCAGCAGCGGTGCGAGGTTGGCCCGAGCCGTGTAGAGACCCGCGGTGTAGCCGGCTGGGCCGGACCCGATGATGAGGACGTCGCGGACGTCGGTGCTGCTCACGCGGGCCTGACCTCCTTCGCCACCCGGCCGGTTCCCGGCCGGAGTCGGCAACCGATTGTAGGAAGCGGGGATTCCCGCCCGGCGGGCGTCCTACCCGGCCGCCCGGTCAACTGCGCGGAACCCGGATGACGTTGCGCAGGTCGGAATCGCCCGGGCCGCAGGCCGGGCCGACGACGTACACCAGCGAGCTCGGCGGGTGGGCGGCCACCGGCACCACGATCACCGCGGCGGGGGCGCCCTGGTAGCGGGCCAGCTCCACCCGGCTCGGGCGCACCCCCGGCCGACCGGTGAGGACCTGCAGGCACGCCGCCAGCGCCGCCGGCTGGCGCAGCCGGTCGAGAGCGGCCGCACCGGCGCTGCTGCGGAGCGCGGATCCAGCGTCGGGAACCATGGACTGCGGCGGCGGAGCCGCGCCGAGCGTGTCGGCGGTGTAGTTGCGGTCGCTCGTGGTCACCGGCACCGGGCCGGTCGGGCCCGGGGACGGGGCCCCGGCACGGGCACCGCTGGCTCTGGACGCGGAGTTGGAGGGGCCCGAGCCGCGCAGCGACCCGAGCACGACGGCCCCCACCAGCAGGATCGCCACCGCCGCCGCGGCGGCACCGGCCAGCAGGCCGCCGCTCCAGGCCGGACGCCGGCCGCGCACACCGACGCCCGACCCCGCCGCCGATCCAGTGGCCGACCGAGTGGCCGACCGGACGAGGTGCGGCTGCAGCGTGGTGGCCGCCCGCGCGCCCGCGACCCGCACCGCGGCGTCGATGCGCGCGGCCACGTCCGCGGGCATCACCTCCGGCGGCGCCGTGGACAGCGCCCGCCGAACCTCGACAAGTGCAGCGAGCGCACCCCGACACCCGAGGCAGCCGTCGAGGTGCTGGCGCACCAGCGCCGACATCGGCGCCTCGAGCAGGCCGGCATCGAGCTCGGCGAGCCGGTCGAGGTCCGGGTGCTCGGCGGCGAGGTCACGGTCCACCGGTCGCACCTCCCGCCTGGGTCGAGCCCGTTCTCGGGGGTTGGACGGGCCGCTCCGGCACCGGGTTCCCCGGCGGGGGTACCCTCAGCACCGCCGCCAGCCGCGCCCGGCCCCGGGCGCACCGGCTCTTCACGGTCCCGACCGGCACCCAGAGCAGCCGGGCCGCCTCCTCCACCGGGTAGCCCTCGATGTCGACCAGCACCACCGCGGCCCGCTGCTCGATCGTCAGCTGCGCCAGGGCCGCCATCACCACGGCGCGCGTCTCCCGCTCACCGAGCAGGTCGCGCTGGGCCGGCGGCGTACGGTCCTCAGCGGGCAGTGGGACGGTCGGGCGGGCGGCTCGCCGCCGAGCCCGGTCCAGGCAGGCGTTGACCACGATCCGGTGCAGCCAGGTGGTGACAGCGGCGTCGCCACGGTAGGTCCCCGCCGCTCGGAAGGCCGACAGCAGGGCGTCCTGCACGGCGTCCGCGGCCTCCTCCCGGTCGCCGAGGGTCCGGATCGCCACCGCCCAGAGCCGGTCCCGATGCCGGCGGACCAGTTCGGGAAAGGCCTCCGGGTCGCCGGCCGCGTGCCGCCGCAGCAGCGCCGCGTCGTCCGGCTGGTCGGCGGCGTCCACAGCGGGGGGCCTCCGGTTCTCCGGTCGGGCGGTGAGCCGGTGTTCAGGCTATCGGTCGCCAGCCACACGCAGAGTGCGACGGCCGTGTTACTTGTGTGGCTGCTGGGACGGCGCTAGGGTGCCCACCGTCGGGCTGGATCGCATGGTGACCGCCTCGGTCACGACGGCGCGACACCGCCGAGTTCCCACTCGGCCGAAGCCCGTCGGGCTCGGATCGGTGGGGAGCCGGGGACCCAAGGTCCCTGGGGTTAATCGTGCGGCGCGTCCCGACGCGTCCACGTCGGGCCACCCTCCGGCCCGCACCCGTCAGCTAACCCGGTAGGCGGCCACGGAGATGGAGCCCCGCTGCCCCATGACGAGCCGGCCTCGAGGTCTGCACCGACTGCTCGCCCTGCTGGCAACCCCGGCGGTGGTCGCCGGCCTGAGCGTGGCCGCGCCGGCGCCGGCGGCGGCGGTGGCACCGCTCGCCAACGAGATCGCGGCCGCCCAGCGGCAGCTGCAGGCGCTCTCCGTGCAGGTGGACCGGGCCGTCGAGGACTACGACCAGGCGCAGCTCGCCCTCGACGCGGCGAGCAGGCGGGCGGGGCGGGCGCAGGGCCGGGTCGCGACGGCGCAGCGGACCCTCGACCGCCGGCAGGCCGACCTGGGGCACATCGCCGCGGCGGCGTACCGCAGCGGCGGGACCGACCCACTGACGCTGATGGTGTCGAGCAACCCCGCAGACTACCTGGACCGGGCGGCCACCTACGACCAGCTCTCCCGCAATCAGGCGGACGTCGTCCGCTCCGTCGGGCTCGCGGCCAAGCGGCTGGCGGAGCAGCAGCAGGTCGCCCGGGCCGCGGTGCGGACCGCCACCGTGGTCGCCGCCGAGCTGGCCGCCGCTCGGACCCGCGTCGAGCGGGACCTGGGCGCGCAGCAGCGCGTGCTGCAACGGCTGAAGGCCGAGCAGGCCCGGCTCGAGGCCATCGCCCGGGCCAAGGCCGAGGCGGCCCGCCGAGCCGCCGCCGCCGCCCGGGTCGCCCGGGCCCGCGCCGCCGCGCAGGCCCGGGCGCGGGCCGCCGCCCTGGCCGCGGCCCAAGCCGCTGCCGCCGCCCGGTCGCTCGCCGCGGCGACCGCCGCCGCGCAGGACCCGACACCCGCGGTCGGCTCGGACCCGGCGGCCGGCTCCGGCGGCTACGGCGGCTACACCGGGCCGGCCTCGGGCCAGGCGGCAGTCGCGGTCCAGTGGGCCTACCGGGAGCTCGGCAAACCCTATATCTGGGCCGCCGCGGGACCCGACTCCTTCGACTGCTCCGGCCTGACGATGTACGTGTGGGCGAAGGCCGGGGTCTACCTGCCGCACTCCTCGGTCGCCCAGTTCGGCAGCGGCCCGCACGTCGCACAGAGCAACGTGGCGCCCGGCGACCTGGTGTTCTTCGGCAGCCCGATCCACCACGTCGGGATCTACGTCGGCGGCGGGTCGATGATTGTGGCTCCGCACACCGGCGACGTGGTGAAGATCCAGCCCGCCTTCCGCGGCGACTACGTCGGAGCGGTGCGACCCTGACCGGCCACGCCGCCCCTCGGCCGCCGGGTCAGCCGGTCCCGGCCGCGCCGGCGGGCCGGACGGCGCCGATGTAGCCGTCGAGGTACACGGGCTGCACCTGCACGAGTGTGCCCGCGTGCGGGGCGGCGACCATCGAGCCGTTCCCGAGATAGATCGCGACGTGGTGAATGGTCCCGGGCCGGGTCCGGTCCGAGGCCCAGAACAGCAGGTCGCCGGGCGCGAGCGCACCGAGATCGACGTGCGGCCCGCCGTACCACTGCTGCCTCGACGTGCGCGGCAACGTCAACCCGGCGGCGGCGTAGGCCCAGCCGGTCAGTCCGGAGCAGTCGAAGGAGTCGGGCCCGGTGGCGCCCCAGATGTACGGCGAGCCCACCCGGCTCAGCGCCGCCGCCACCGCGGCGGCCGCGACCGCCGACGGCGCCGACAGGCCGGAGCCCGCGGCGAAGCCGGTCAGGGGGCCCGACCGCTCGGCGGTGGCGCGGGCGGCGGCCAGGGTGGCCGCGGCCGCGCGGGCGGCGGCGGCTGCGGCGGCGACCCGCTGCGTCTCGGCGATCGCCCGGACCTGCGCGTCGGCGGCCGCGACCAGTGCGCTGCTGCGGGCCAGCGCGGCGCGGACCGCCGCCGCCGCGGTGGCGGCCCGGGTCTCCAGCGCTGCCTGTCGAACGGTGAGGTCACGCAGCCGCCGTTCGGCGGCGGCGGCCGCGGCGGAGGATCCGGCCGCGGCACCGGCGATGGTGCGGTCCGCGGCAATGACCGAGGACACCGCCGTGTAGCGCTGCAGGACCTCGGCCGGCGAGTGGCCGTCGAGGACGCTGGCCATCAGCGCGGTTCGGCCGCCGGCCTCGTAGATCGCCCGGATGCGGTTGTCGGCGGTGTCGGCGGAGGCCGCCGCGGCCGCCTGCGCGTCGGCCAGCTGAGCTCCGGCGCGCAGGTGCGCGGTGACCAGGGACCCCAGCTCGGCGGTCGCGCCGTCGTAGTCCTCGGTGGCCGCCTCGGCCTGGACCTGCAGCCGGTCCACCTCCGCCCGCAGCGTGGCAGCCCGCGCCTGGGCTCCGGCCAGCCCGCCGCCGGGGTGGCCGGGGCTGGCGAGCACCGCGGCGGGTACAACGGCCGCGGCTGGGCCGGCGAGGCCCAGACCGGCGGGTAGGGCGCCGGCCAGCAGGACAACTACCGCCGGTATCGAACGCAGCCGGTCGACCCGGCGGCGGGCACGCCCGCTCACGACGAGGAGGTCGACCGGGCGCTGCCGACGGCGACGACCTGCCCGAAGCGGGCCAGCAGCGGTACCCGCTGAAGCAGGATCGTGTTGGCGACCCGCCGCAGCCGGAGCTCGACGGTGCCGTCCGCGGCGATCGTCATGCCGGGCAGCACCTGCTCACCGTGCGCAGTGGCGGTTGCGGAGGCGGCGTGCAGGGCCGTGGTGGGGTCGCGGGGGCTCGACTGCCAGGCCTCGCTGGCCGCGGTGGCCGCTGCGGTGGCGTCGTCGGTCGCCCCGATCTTCGCGAGCCCCACCGAGATGCCGTCGAACGCGATCACCGCCGTGACGACCAGCACGAGCGTCACCCGCAGCAGCCAGCCCAGCACGATGCCACCGCGGTCACCGTTGGGGTGACCACGGCCGGCTCGGTCGGGGGTGCGCGCGGACATGAACTCCGTCCTCCGTGGGTGTTGCCGGAAGGATCGGCGGTTCCGGCGCCGGCCTTGAGCGGCGCGGCGGCCTCGGATCGGCCGGCGACCCGTCGGTGGCCGCCGGGCTCAGCGGGGGACGGGGCGGTGCAGCCGACGCCGAGCGGCCCCGGCCAGCAGCGCCACCTCCTCGACCCGCAGGCGCAGCGCGACCGCGATGTACGCGACGGCTCCCAGCGGCAGCGCGACCGCCAGGGCGACGGCAGTTCCGGCCGCGTCCGGTCCGGCGAGGCTGGTCAGCGTCGCGGCCACCGCGAGCGCGAGCGCGGTGGCCGGCAGGGCCGCCACCAGCAGCCGCAGGTAGGTCCGCAGCACATGCTGCGGTTCGGCCGGCGCCGGCAGCCGCCGGCCCAGCACCCGGCTGGTCAGCGCGAAGCCGACCGCGTAGGAGGCGGCGTAGCCCAGCGCCAGGCCGATCACCCGGTCCTCCGGCGGCAGCACGGCGTACAGCAGGAGGTCGACGCCGACGTTCACCGCGTTGACCGCGACGTTGACCAGCGCTGGCGTCCGGGTGTCGCGCTGCGCGTAGAAGGCGCGCAGGGAGAGCTGGAACGCCGAGAACGGCACCAACCCGACCGCAAAAGCGGCCAGCACCGCGCCGATCTGCCGGGCATCCGCGGGGCCGATCCGGCCGTGGTCGAACACCAGCGTGCCGACCAACGGTCCGAGCGCGAGGTAGGCCAGCGACGCCGGCACCAGCACGACGCCGGAGAGTCGCAGCCCGGCCGCGAGGTCGGCGCGCAGGTGGTCGAGCCGGTCGTCGATGGCGTGCCGGCTCATCTGCGGGAGCAGCGCAGTGATCACCGACACGGCGACGACCGCGTGCGGCAGCGAGAACAGCGTAAACGCGTAGAAGTACGGCGAGTAGCCGGCCGCCGCGCCTCCCCCGACCCGGTTCGCCGCCCGGCTCGCGGCGGTGGCCAGGTTGACGATCACCAGGTACGCCGCCTGGTTGACCAGCACGTAGACGACCACCCAACCGGCCAGCCGGCCGGCCGGTTGCAGGCCCGCGCCGCGGAAGTCGAACCGCGGTCGCCACCGGAACCCGCTGCGGCGCAGCGCCGGCATCAGCGCGACGGTCTGCACCACGATGCCGGCGGTCGTGCCGACGGCCAGGGTCAGGATCTGCGCTCCGGTCAGCAGCTCGTTCGTCGCCGGGCCGGGCAGTGCGAAGAAGACCAGCGCCGCGCCGATGACCACCACGTTGTTGGTCACCGGCGCCCACATCGGGGCGGCGAAGCGGCCCCGGGTGTTCAGGATCGCGCCCATCGTCGCGCCCACGCCGTAGAAGAGGATCTGCGGCAGGAAGAAGCGCGCGAACGTCACCGCGAGGTCGCGCTGGGCCGGGTCGAACCGGCCGTACACGCCCATGATCAATGGGGCGGCGAGCACCGCCGCCAGCGACGTGGCGCCGAGGGTGAGGGCGACCAGCGTCAGCAGTCGCTGGGCGTAGGCCTCGCCGCCGTCGGCGTCGCCGCGCGCCGCCTGCACGAGCAGCGGCACCACCACCGAGCTCAGCACGCCACCGAGCAGCAGCTCGTAGACGATGTTCGGCAGGACGTTGGCGATGTTGTAGGTGTCGCCGACTCCGCGGGCGCCGATCGCGGCTCCGATCACCGCGACCCGCAGGAACCCGGTCCCCCGGGAGGCGACCGTCCCGACCGCCATGACGCGGCTGGAACGGACCAGGCTCCCGGTGGCCGCGTTCACCCGGCCGGCCGCGGCGAGCTGCGCCGACGCGACGCCCGCCAGGCCCGCCGGCCGAGCCGCACCGTCACCGCGACGAGCAGCACCCCGAGCGCCCCGCCGGTGATGCCGAGCGCGAGCGCGCCGTACGCCGTGGACCGGACGAGGATCTTCACGGGCGCGGAGTAGAGCCGGCCGTCGGGGGTGTACAGCTCGGCGTACACCGGGAACACGCCGGCGGTGCGCGACTCGTACTCGGCCAGGAGCTGGATGGAGTGGCCCGGCTCGATCCGGCGGACCGGGGAGTCCCGGACCACGACCCGCGCCTGGTTGCTCGACATGCGCACCTGCAGCTCGACCGGCCGGCTCAGCCCGTTCGCGACCGTGAGCGGGATCTTTCCCGACCGGCTGGTCAGCGTGATGAGGCCGCTGGTGGTGATCCGGACCCGGCCCTTCAGGTCATGGACCCGGGCGGCGGCCAGCCGCTGCAGCCGCGCCGCGGTGGCGGCGTCGTCCCGCCACGCCGCGGACTCCAGCCGGAAGGTGGCCCGCTGTAGATCAGGGGTCAGCGGGTCGCGAGGGTTGTCGACCACGGCCTCCAGGTCGCGGGTCCCGGTCCGCACCGAGGCGACCGACCGCAGATAGTCGCGCGGCAGCTCGGTGCCGATCACCCCGGCCGGGTAGGTCAGGCCGGCCCGGTCGGCCCTGGGCCCCGGGTCAGCGGCGACGTCGGGAACGCTGACCGGCCGGAGCCACGGCACGCTCGCGGTGTCGGTGAGCACGGCCCGGGCGTACGCCGGCGCTGGGTCCCAGTGCCGGGGGGCGGTCACGACAACCGGTCGCGCGATACCGGGACGTTCCAGCGTGATCAGAAAGGTCTCGGCCAGAAACCGCTGCTCGGCCAGCCGCAGCGCGCCCGCCGAGGGCGGCGTGGCCCGGCCGGGGACACCGCCCACCAGCCCGGACAGCCCGCTGTCGGCGACCGTCGCGGACATGACCGCGCCGGCGGTGGACAGGTCGGCCACCGCTCGCGGCGTGTACGTCGGAGGGTCCTGCAGCGGCAGCGCCCGGCCGACCAGCACCAGCGTGCTCACCCCGACACCGGCCAGCTGGTCGAGGGTGGCTTGGTCGACCAGCCCGCCGGGGGGCCACAGCACGCCGGTCGGCGCCGCGTCGGGAAGGAGCTGGGCGGTGAGCGTCCGGCCCAGGTCCAGCGCCAGCCGCACCTCCTGGCCGGCGCCGGCCCGGGTCAGCGCCACTAGGTCCGGGTCGGCGTAGGGCAGCGCGATCAGCGGCGTGCCGTGGGCGGCGGCGCGGACGTCGGCCAACCAGGCCGCGGCGGCCGCGGCACCGGCCCCGGGCCGGGCCGGCTGGCCCGGGGCGCGCACCAGATACCCCCGAGCCATCACGGCCGCGCCGTCGAGCAGCGCCGGGTCCACCGCCAGCGTGATCGCTGCGGAGGGTCGACGGCGGTAGTCCGCGGCGATCGCCGCCAGCGTGGAGAGCCGCCCGCCCGGGCCGAGCTGCGCGGCCAGCTCGTCGTCGACGAAGGCGCCGTCCGGCCCCTGGTGCGGGGTGGCGATCAACGGCCACACCCAGGCCAGCGGGGTGGGCACGAGCCGGCCGTCGGTGGCGAGGAACGGGAGGAACGTGCGCAACCGGCCGGCGATCTCGGTGCCGGAGCTGCCCCGGACCCGCGCGTCCACCCCGAAGGGGTAGAGCCCCGTGGCGTCCAGCCCCAGGTCGTCGACCGGCACCGAGAGCGCGAACGGGAGAATCTGTCGGGGCGCCAGCAGCGGCGCAACGGTCTGTTCCGAGGAGCGCACCGACCGGCCGAAGGCGCCGGTGTCACGGGCCACCTCGGCGAGCGCGGTCCGGCTGCCGATCGGGACGTCGGAGACCCGAACCCGGACCCGGACATCGGTGAGCGGCACGGCGCCCCGGTTCCGGACGGTTCCCCGCACCCGCAGAATGGCACCGGGCCGCGGCGCCTTGGGCTCGAGCAGGGTCACCGTCAACGCGACCGGCAGGGCCGGGTCGTCGCCTTCGGCGCTGGGTGCGGTTCCGGCCTGCCGGACCGCCGCCGAGGTGGGCAGCGCCAGGCCGAGGAGCAGCGGTAGCGCGGCGAGCGTCGCCAGCAGGCCGGCGAGGCACCGGCGACGGGCCGGGCCGGGCCGGGCCGGGCGGCCCGCCGCGGTCACGCGGAGTCCGCGAGCAGATCGGCCACCCGGTCGAGCAGCCGCCGCTCGTCGGCGTAGGCCAACCGGTCCGCAACGTCGGCCAGTGGCACCCACGCCACCTCGGCCACCTCGATGTCGTCGTCGCTGAGAGCGCCGCCCTCGGCCAGCATCAGGTAGTGGTGCACGGTCTTGTGCACCCGCCGGTCATCGACGACGAACCAGAAGTCGATCGTGCCGAGCCGGCCGACGACCCGGCCCTGGATGCCGGTCTCCTCCGCCACCTCGCGCACGGCGGCGTCCTCCGCTGACTCGCCGACCTCGATGTGGCCCTTCGGGAGCGACCAGAGCAGCCGGCCACGGCGGTCGAGCCGTCCGATCAGCGCGCCGTTGGGTGCCGGCCCACGCCGGTCGAGCACCAGGCCACCCGCCGAGGTCTCCTCGACCCGGTACAGGGGTCGTCGGCGGGACGGGCGGGTGGCGGGCACGGAACCGATCGTAGGTGCTCACCGGCGGTCGCCCCGGGGCGCCGGACCGCAGCCAGTGCGGGGCCGGCCGGTCCCGCCGGAGCGCCGCCCGCCGGCGCGGTCAGCTGGCCGAGGTGACCGGTCAGCTGGCCGAGGTGACCGGTTGGCGCGCAGCGGAGCGCCGGGCTGCGGCGTCCCGGCGCTCGGTGAGGTCGACCGCCGGCACCGCCGCGGCGAGGAGGTCGACCACCCGGGCGCCGCTGATCCGGAGCAGGTCGTCCGCGCCGATCCCCAGCACGGTGCCGGTGTCGCCGGTGGGGCAGTACACGACCCCAGCACCGCAGAGCGCCAGGTCGGCAAGCAGCGGCAGGGCCGACGGCAGCAGCAGCGGGGCGACCAGCCCGGCGGCGTAGTCGGTGGCCGCGTTGATCGCCTGGGCGAGCGCCGGGCGCAGCGTGCGGCCCCGCAGCGCGTCGAGGACCCGCCCGGGCTCCGGCCGGGCCGCGGCCGGGGCCAGCGCCGCCGCCAGCCGCCCGTCCACCTCGAACACGTGCACCTGGACGCACCGGTCCGGCGGCAGCGCCAAAGCCCGCGGCAGCTCGCCGGCATCGCCGATCATCCGCGGCAGCCGATGGATCTCATGCACCACGTCGCGGGCCAGCAGCTCGCGGTGGATGTCGAGGGCGCCCTTCATCGGGCGCCGTCCCGGCCGGGACGTCGGGGTCCCACCGACACCGCGGTGCTGCTGTGCATGCGCTCTCCCCGCTCGTCGCCCCGGGCCGTAGGGTAAACCGAACGTGATCGGACGACAACCCCCCGTGCTGTAAACGACGATGTAAGCGCTGGTGATCCGCGGTCGCACCGCCGCCGGCCCGGGTGGCCGCTCCCTAGGATGGGCTCCCGTGCCCGACACCGCGAACGACCCGACGCCGGCCCAACGACGAGCAGTCCGCGACCTGCTCGACGTGCCGCCGGTCGCCGACGAGCTGGGCGCCCGGCTGACCCGGGCCGGCTTCACGCTGCACCTGGTCGGCGGCTGGGTCCGGGACCGGCTGCTGGGCCGACCGGCGCCGCGCCAGCCGTCCGACCTGGACTTCGCCACCGACGCCCGCCCGGAGCAGGTGCTGGCCGTCGCCGGTGACTGGGCGGACGGCAGCTGGATCACCGGGATCGAGTTCGGGACGGTGGGGCTGGCCAAGGGCCCGCACCGGTTGGAGATCACCACCTACCGGTCGGAGGCCTACCGCGAGCGGTCGCGGAACCCGGCCGTGACCTACGGCGAGTCGTTGGCCGCCGACCTGCACCGCCGAGACTTCACGATCAACGCGATGGCCCTCTCGGTGCCAGGCCACGACTTCGCCGACCCGTGCGGCGGGCTGCACGACCTCGCCGACCGCCGGCTGCGCACGCCGGGACGTCCGGAGGACTCCTTCGGCGACGACCCGCTGCGGATGCTGCGGGCAGCCCGGTTCGTCGCGGAGCTGGGGTTCGAGCTCGGGCCCGACGCGGTCGCGGCGATGACCGCGATGGCTCCCCGGCTGGAGATCGTCGCGCCGGAGCGGGTCCGCGACGAGCTCACCAGACTGGTCTGCGCCCCGGACCCGCGACGAGGGCTCCGGCTGTTGGTCGACACCGGGCTGGCGGAGTTCGTGCTGCCCGAGCTGCCCAAGCTGCGGCTCGAGCGGGACGAGCATCACCATCACAAGGACGTCTACGAGCACACGCTGACCGTGCTCGAGCAGGCGATCGGGCTGGAGCGGGACGGTCCCGACCTGACGCTGCGGCTGGCGGCGCTGCTGCACGACGTCGGCAAGCCCAAGACCCGATCGTTCGAGCCGGGTGGCCGAGTGTCCTTCCACCACCACGAGGTGGTGGGCCGGGACATGGCCCGGGCTCGACTGGCCGCGCTGCGCTACCCCAAGGCGGTCGTCGAGGAGGTCGCCCGCCTGGTGGAGCTGCACCTGCGGTTCCATGGTTTCGGCCAGGGTGAGTGGACCGACTCCGCGGTCCGCCGTTACGTCCGGGACGCCGGGCCGGTGCTGAGCCGGCTGCATCAGCTGGTCCGGTCCGACTGTACGACCCGTAACCGGCGCAAGGCGCAGACGCTGGCTCGCGCGTACGACGCGCTGGAGGAGCGCATCGCCCGGCTCGCGGCGGCCGAGGACCTGGCCCGGATCCGCCCCGATCTCGACGGCAACGCCGTCATGACGCTGCTGGGGCTGCCACCCGGCCCACAGGTCGGTGCGGCGCTGCAGCACCTGCTGGCGCTGCGGCTGGACCGCGGTCCGCTCCGGCACGACGCGGCGGTGCGGGAGCTGCGGCGCTGGGCGGTGGAGCAGGGGCTGACCTGACCGGGTCGCGAGCAGGTCAGCCCGCCGGCGTGCCCGCCGCGGCCGGCTCGGGCGCCGCCGCCCCGCCCCGGACCGCGAGTGTGTAGCCGGCCGAGGTGAGCGCGTAGCCCAGCGCGATCCCGGCGAGCACGGGGTAGGACTTGCCGGTGGCCGGCAGCAGGGCCGCTCCGACCACCGCCGCCGAGACGAACGTCAGGTTGAACAGCGTGTCGTAGAAGGAGAACACCCGGCCGCGGAAATCCTCCGCGACGGTCTCCTGCAGGATCGTGTCGACGCAGATCTTCGCCGCCTGGGCGGCGAAGCCGAGGAAGAACGCCGCGACCAGCAGCGTGGCCTGCGTGTAGGGCAGCCCGAACACCACCTCCACCAGGCTCGCCGCCGCGAACACGGTGGAGATCCAGGCCGGCTTGCCGATCCGTCGGGTCACCGCCGGCGTGACGGCCGCGGCCAGCACCACTCCGGCGCCGCCGGAGACCAGCACCTGGCCCAGCCCGGTGATGCCGGCGCGCAACCAGCCGGAGTCGGTGAAGTAGTTGCGGTAGAGCAGCAGCGTGGCCACGGTGGACAGCCCGTAGAAGAACCGGTGCGCGCCGATCGCGAGCAGCGCGTACGCCGCTCGCGGCCGGTCCCGGACGTGGCGGCCGCCGGCCAGCAGACCGCGCCAGACGGCCGCCGCCTGCTGACGTGCGGCCAGCCGTGCTCCCGCGGCGTCCGGGCCGAGGGCGCCGGCGGCGAAGCCACGCGGCGCGGCGGCCGCGACGAGGTAGCCGCCGGCGGCGGCCACCGCGATGACCGCGTCGGCGGTGGTACCGCTGCCCAGCAGGCCGCGGATCCCGAGCCCCATCCCGCCGCCGACCAGTGCGGCGACGAAACCGGAGGTCGTGCTGAGGCTGTTCGCGAGTACCAGCCGGTCGGCGTCGACCACATGCGGCAGCGCGGCGGACAGGCCGGCGAGGTAGAATCGGTTCACGCTGACCGCCGCCAGCGCCGTACCGAAGAACGCCGCCCCGCCGGGGCCGGCCAGCACCAGCAGCGCGGCGACGGCCAGGACCAGCCCGCAGCGCACCACGTTCGCCAGCACCAGGATCCGCTGCCGCCGCCAGCGGTCGAGCAGCACCCCGGCGAACGGGCCGACGAGGCTGTAGGGGAGCAGCAGCACGGCGAACCCGGCGGCGGCCTGCGCCGCGTCGGTGGTGTGCTCCGGGTTGAAGAACACCGCACTGGCAAGGCTCGCCTGGAAGATGCCGTCCGAGCCTTGCGAGAGCAGCCGCGTGGTGAACAGCCGCCGGAAGCCGCGGTCGCGCAGCAGCCGGCGTAGCGCCGCGACCTCCGTCGTCACCGGGTCAGGCTACGCACCGCGACGGCGGCCGGGCCGGGTGCCCGAGGGGCACCTGCCCGGCGGCCGTCAGCAGCGCCATCAGGCGCCGGCGATGAAGTCGAGCACCGCCTGGCGGGCCTCGTCGTCGCGGTACTGCTCGGGCGGGGACTTCATGAAGTACGAGGACGGGCCCAGCAACGGGCCACCGATGCCCCGGTCCATGGCGATCTTCGCGCAGCGCACCGCGTCGATGATGACGCCGGCGGAGTTCGGCGAGTCCCAGACCTCCAGCTTGTACTCGAGGTTCAGCGGGACGTCGCCGAACGCCCGCCCCTCGAGCCGGACGTAGGCCCACTTGCGGTCGTCGAGCCAGCTGACGTAGTCGGACGGGCCGATGTGGACATTGGACTTGCCGATGTCGTGGGACACCTGGGAGGTGACGGCCTGC
>JBBSHH010000010.1:0-35692 GCA_038253225.1 Mycobacteriales bacterium
ACGGGTCTCCTTCGCGGGGCTCGCACCCGCCGCACAGCGGGCCTCGCGGTAGAGACGCGTGGGCGCAGGTCGCATGACGCACGTTTCTCGTCCGGTGCCGGCTGCTGCGCGCACCCGTTCGGCTCAGCCGGCGGCGCGACCTACCGCACGCATCAGCGCGCACATCTCCTGCGGGGCGTGAAGCCCGCGACGCCTGTCACAGAGCGTACCGAAGATGCGCACAGACAGTTACTTCAACTGGGTGGCCGCCCGACCGACGAACGACTGCCTGCCGCCGGGTGGCTAGCGTGCCGGAATGGAGCCGACCGAGCTGCACCCGGACCTACGAGCGCTCGCGTTCTTGCTCGGGACGTGGCGCGGGGAGGGCGTCGGCGGGTACCCGACGATCGAGGACTTCCGGTTCGGTCAGGAGCTCTCCTTCGCGGCCGCTCCCGCCGGCCGGCCGGTGCTGGCCTACACCAGCCGCAGCTGGGCCGTCGAGGGCGGCCGGCCGCTCGCCACCGAGACCGGGTGGTGGCGGCCGCAGCCGAACGGCGCACTGGAGGTCACGCTCGCGCACCCGACCGGCATCGTCGAGATCTGGGTCGGGGTCGTCACCGGCAACCGGGTCGAGCTAGCCACCGACCTGGTCGCTCGTACGACGACGGCAAAGGCGGTCAGCGCCGGCCGGCGGCTCTATGCGGTGGTGTCCGGCGAACTGCTCTGGGCCTACGACATGGCCGCGGTGGGGCAACCGCAGCAACCGCACGTCTCGGCGGCGCTGCGCCCCGCCTGAGCAGCGTCGCCGATGACGGCCGGCGCGGCTCCGGGCAGCAGACAACCCCCGGGCTTGTCCCCATCGCGGTGATGAGGGCCGGCTGGACGAGGCCGGCGCCCGGGGGCGCGGTGTCTGCCATGGTCTCCGCCGTACGCCGTTCGGCGTCCGAGGATTCCGGAGTCCGGTACCAGCGGCTAGCGGACAGCCACCTCACGCGTCCGATGTTCACACATTAAGTCGGACCACCTCCTCTCCCGTGTACATCCACGCTAACCGAGGCCCGGGCCGGGACGCAACGGATTCCGCCGAGCCGGACTCAGCTGTCGGCGAGGGCGGTGCGCAGGTGCAGAAGCGCGTCCCGGGTGCGGGTTTTCACGGTGCCTAGCGGCGCGCCGGTGACCGCGGCGATCTCCGGCTGGGTGAGCCCCCCGAAGTAGGCCAGCATGAGCACCTCCCGCTGCACCAGGCTCAGCCGGGTTAGCGCGGTGAGCAGCCGGCCCTTGCGGATCCGGGACAGCACCTCCTCGTCGACCCCGGGACGGGAAATCCCGGCCTCGACGACGACGGAGCTCGCGACCGCTCGATGCCGGTTGCGCTCGCGCTCGTGGGACCGGATGGCGTTTACGGCGTGGTGATGGGTGATGGTGAGCAGCCAGCCGGCGAAGCTGCCCAGGTCCGGCCGGTAGTTGCCGCGACCGCTGCGCCACACGGCCAGGAACGCCTCCTGCACCACGTCGTGAGCGAGCTGCTCGTCCTTAACCAGCCGGCGGGCCAGCGACAGGCAGTGGCTGTGATGCTGGCGCCACAGCTCGGTGAACGAGTGCCCGGGAACAGGTGAGCCCTCCGGACCGAAACCGGCGGGCGACCGCACGACATCGGTCTCCTCGGGCTCGCCGCGGGAACCGGACGGCGACGACATGACGGTGCAGGGCCTCCAGTCGGGTGCGGCCGTGGGTCGGGCGACGGCCCGGCAGTGACGGCGGGGCCGGCCGGTGCTGTCTCGATGTGTCGTTCGCGCCCGCGACCGGACCGGTTCGCTCCAGCGTGGCCCCGCCGGCCGGGGGCGGCGTCGGCCGAATGCCGCAACTTCGGGCGCTTGCGTATCGGCCGAACGGGCCGAACCGAGGGCGATGAGCCGCCATGCGGAACGCCGCGCCGTCGCCTGCCCCGGTTCGTGCCGGCGCTACCGGCACCAGAACTGGGCTGCGCCGTAGCCCGGGGTGTAGTCGTCGAGCCGGGTCGGCAGTGGTCGGTGCAGGGCAAGCCCGATGGCGAGCGTGCCCACCGCGGCGACCGCGAGCAGCAGCCCGGCGGTACGGCGACCGGTGGTCCCGGCGTACCAGGCCCACCCGCCGACCACGAAGACGGCCAGCCCGATCAGCAGCGGCTGCGGGGCGGTGTGCACGCTGACGTGGCCGACGAAGACGTCCATCCATCGCCGGTGCGGCTCCCGGACCAGCACGAAGATCAGGTCCGGTCCGGCCGAGACCAGCTGGCCGAGCACCGCCCAGGGCAGCGCCCGGACCGGCCGGGAGCGCAGCGCCGCCACCGTCCCCGCCGCGGCGAGGCCCAGCCCGGCGCCGATACCGGTGTGCAGCAGCAGGTGCCACGCGGTGCCCCGGACCGCGTAGGACCACCCGAGCAGCGCCTCGACGGCGACCAGCGTCGCGAAGCCGGCGACCCGCAACACCCTCACCGCAGGGCGCCCAGCAGGATCTCCTGCTCCTGGGTGTGCGTGGCGTAGCCCGGGTCGTAGGTCCGGTAGCGGACGAGGCCGGACCGGTCGACCAGCGCGTAGCCGGCGCTGCACCGGTCCGCGGCCGCCGCCGAGCGCAGCGCCAGGTCCGGCGCCAGCTCGCCCAGCCGGTCCGCGCCGACGACCACGACCCGGTACGCCGGACCCAGGCCGCGCCGCCGGAACGCCGCGAGCCGGCGCCGGCACTCGACGCGGCGCAGGTCGCCGGGCAGCAGGTACATCGTCGGCCGGCCGGCCACCGCGCTCACGCCGGGGACCCGCTGCCGCAGGGTGAGCGCGTCGAGCTGCTGCAGCCCGTCGCCTGGACGCAGCGGCCCGCTGGCGGCGTAGCCGAGGACCGCCGCGACGGCGACGACCTGGGCGGCGATCAGGGCGGCGAGCGGGTGTCCGCGCACGGCGGCAGCCTAGGCGGCCGGGTGCACGCGACGGCACGCAGCGCCGGCCCTGGTCTCCTAGACTTGGGCCCATGTCCGGTCCCGGGTGGCAGGCCGAGCTCAGGGCGCGGGGGTACCGGCTGACGCCGCAGCGAGAGCTTGTGCTGCAGGCCGTGGGGCGGCTCGGGCACGCTACGCCGGAGGAGATCTCGACCGAGGTACGACAGAGCTCTCAGGCGGTGAACATCTCGACCGTCTACCGGACCCTCGAGCTGCTCGAGGAGCTCGGCCTGGTGACCCACGCGCATCTGGGGCACGGCGCGCCGACCTACCACGTCGCCACCGACGACGACCACGTACACCTTGTCTGCCGAGACTGCGGCCGGGTGGACGAGGTTTCACCGACGGTGCTGCAGGACGTGGTGGAACGCCTCGCCTCCGACCGGGGTTTTGCCGTGGACGTCGGGCACTTCGCGGTCTTCGGCCGCTGCGCGGCGTGCACCGCCGCGCCGACCTGAAAGCCGCACCGGTTTCTCCAGGCTGCCGCCCGGTGCGACACTCGGCGGCCCGCGGGAGAGGAGTGCGCCGATGAGCCGCACGTTGCAGGGCATCGGGGTCAGTCCCGGCGTGGTGTCCGGGCCGGTCGCCCGGATGGCGCCGCCGGCTCCGGGGCCGACCGACACCGGGCCGGCCGAGGACGTCGAGGCCGAGACCGCGATCGCCACCGCTGCCCTCGCCGCGGTCGGCGCCGACCTCGAGGCCAGGGGGAGGCGCGCCGGCGGCGACGCCGCGGAGGTGCTCGGCGCGCAGGCGATGATGGCCGGCGACCCGGCCCTGGCTGACACGGTGGCTCGCCACATCCGCGCCGGTCGCGGGGCGGCGGCCGCGCTCGCCGCCGCGTTCGCCGAGTTCCGGGCCCAGCTCGAGGGGCTCGGCGGCTATCTCGCCGAGCGGGTCGCGGACCTCGACGATGTGCGGAACCGGGCGGTAGCGGCCGCCCTCGGTGTGCCGATGCCCGGCGTCCCCGACCCGGGCCACCCGTTCGTGCTGGTCGCCGACGACCTCGCCCCGGCCGACACCGCGACGCTCGACCCGGAGCAGGTGCTGGCCATCGTCACCGAGCGCGGCGGTCCGACCAGCCACACCGCGATCCTGGCGAAGTCGCTGGGGTTGCCTGCCGTGGTCGCCTGCGCCGCCGCGATGAGCGTGGCGGACGGCGAGACGGTGCTCGTCGACGGCGCCACCGGTGCCGTCACGCTCGACCCCACCGAGGCCGAGCTCGCCGCCGGTCGCACGCGGCAGGCGGCCCGCGCGGCGCTGCTCGGCTCGGCCACCGGGCCCGGGCGGACCGCGGACGGCCACCCGGTGAAGCTGCTCGTCAACCTCGGCGCCGCCCGCGACCTTGCCGCCGCCGCCTCGGCCGACTCCGAGGGCGTCGGGCTGTTCCGCACCGAGTTCCTGTTCCTGGACCGGCCCCAGGCGCCGAGCGTCGACGAGCAGCGGAGGGCGTACGCCGCGGTGTTCGAGGCCTTCGCCGGGCGCACGGTGGTCGTGCGGACCCTGGACGCCGGCGCCGACAAGCCGCTCGGGTTCGTGACGCTGCCGGACGAGCCGAACCCGGCGCTGGGCGTCCGCGGGTTGCGCACCGCCCGCCGGCTGCCCGAGCTGCTCGAGGGTCAGCTGGCGGCGGTCGCGGCCGCCGCCGCCGACGGCACCGCCGAGGTCGCGGTGATGGCGCCGATGGTGTCGACGCCCGCCGAGGCGGCGGACTTCGCCGACCGGGTGCACCGGCACGGGCTGTCCCGGGCCGGGGTGATGGTCGAGGTTCCGGCGGCGGCACTGCGCGCCGCAGCGGTGCTGGCCGGCTGCGACTTCGTCAGCCTCGGCACCAACGACCTGTCCCAGTACACGTTCGCGGCCGACCGGATGGCCGGTGAGCTGGCCGAGCTGCTCGACCCGTGGCAGGCGGCACTTCTGGAGCTGGTCCGGATCACGGCCGCGGCCGGGCGGGCGGCCGACAAGCCGGTGGGGGTGTGCGGTGAGGCGGCCAGCGACCCGCTGCTGGCGCTGGTCCTGGTCGGACTGGGCGTCACCAGCCTGTCGATGGCGCCCAGCATGTTGCCGGAGGTGCGGGCACACCTTGCCGGTCAGACGCTCCAGCAGTGCGCGGAGCTGGCCGAGCTCGCGCTCGCGGCGTCCGACGGCGCGGCCGGGCTGGCCGCGGTCCGCGACCGGCTGGGCTGAAAAGCCGCAGGGGCACCGGCCGCGGAGCGCGGCCGGCGCCCCTGACGGGAGATGTGCTCTACGCCGGGTCAGGTCAGCGGGTCGGGAACGACCCGCGGGTCTCCACCTGCGCACCGGGCAAGGGCTTCACCAGGTCCTCCATCGGCTCGGTGGCGGTGAAGCCGATCACCGGGCAGTTGATGAGGACGTTGATCGACCCGAACGGCGCGCCGAGCGGACCCGTGAGCAGGTCCTGCCGGGTGGCGGCGAGGTTCAGGATCTGGAACTCGTCGGTCTGCCGCTTGTTCAAACCGAGCCGGATCGCCTTGGGCGTCCACTGGCCGAACGTGGCCTCCCACAGCGGGCTGTAGGCGAACTTGCGGTGCGGGTCGGCCAGGGTCGGGAAGTCACCCTGGACGTTGAGCGCGTCGCCGCCGAGCCGCAGCGCGTTGATCAGCGCGGTGTTGCCCAACGACGCGTCCTCGGCGGCGTGCCCGTCCGCGATGAGGTGCGCCAGCCCCTGCGACTGCGGGTTGTGCAGACCGATCTGGCCGTTGACGAACGGGAAGATGCGCTCCCGCGCCGAGCCGAGGAAGTCGTCCCCGCCGGAGAACGGCACCTTGCCGAGCAGCGGGGTCAAGGTGGCCCGCTCCAGCGTCGCGGTGACCGGGTCGTTGGACTCGGTGCTGATGTAGAGGATCGGCTTACCGGAGTCGAAGCCCCGGATGATGAGCAGTTCCACCGACGGGGCGTAGTACCGGCCGGGTCCGGCCGGCCGGGCCGGGTTGATCTTCAGCACCCGGTCGGCGGTATTGGTGTGGTGGACGACGTCGAAGGGACCGGAGCCGGTGGCCACGATCGGTGCGTTGTAGACGGTGTCGGAGCCGGCGAACCGGATGAACGGGCTGTAGTTCGCGTCCGCGACGGCACCGGGCTGCGCCACCGACGGCGGGAAGATCTTCGGACCGGCCTTGAGCACCCGGGTGGGGCTGAAGTCGGGGACGCCGCGGAAGTTCGTCAGCGCCTCGCCGAACTTGTTACCGGCCGGCACGGTCTGCGTGACCTCCTGGACACACGCCGGGCAGTCGATCGCGGCGTTCGCCAGCTTCGGCGCGAAGTTCACGTTGAGGTCACGGGCCGGGCCCTCGGCGGAGGACTCGGTGATGACGTACCAGACCGGTGTGCCGCGGAACCGGCCCTCGTGCAGCGGCAGGGTCGTGCTCCAGTGGTCGAGATTGACCTGCACGGTGCTCTCGAGGATGATCTTCTTGAACGGGAGCAAGCCGCTGGTCTGGCCGGGTACGGCGGCGCGGGCAGCCGGTGCGGAACTGGAGCTGGAGCTGGCCAGCGCCGGTGAGAAGAGCGCGAGCGGTACGGCGAGGGCGACTGCCGCCGCCCCCGCGCCGCGGATCGTCGTACGTCTGTTCATCCGGGGGGCCTCCTGGTGCCGGGGGGCCACGGCGGACGCGCCGCGGCCGACCGCCCGCCCGCCCGCCTTGACGGCAGCGGTCCGATCCGGTCAACCCCATGAATATCGGACGTCGGCGCAGATGCGCCTTACGGCTCGAGAACGGTATGCCGCTAGAAAATCGCTGGCTGCGCCGGCCGCGCGCGCGTCGCCCACGGCGCCTACCCTGGGCTCGTGCGCAGTCCGTTTCTGTATCGACCCGGCGCGGTGCCCGGTGAGCCGCCGGCCCCCGACGTCGCCGTGCATTACGGCGACCCGCTCCGGGAGCAGCGGATGCTGGCCGAGCGGGTCGCGGTCGTCGATCGCAGCGACCGCGGCGTGCTCACGGTCTCCGGTCCGGACCGGCTGAGCTGGCTCCACAGCCTGACCTCGCAACACCTCTCGGCACTGCCGCCGCTGACCCGGGCGGAGGCGCTGGTGCTCAGCCCGCACGGACACGTCGAGCACCACCTGGTCCTCCATGACGACGGCGAGACCACCTGGGTCGACGTGGAGCCCGGCACCGTCGCGGCGCTGGCCGGTTACCTCGACTCGATGCGCTTCCTGCTGCGCGTCGAGGTCGCCGACCGCAGCGCCGAGATGGCGGTGCTGGCCGTGCTCGGACCCGATACCGGGTCGGTGCTCGGTGATCTCACCGGATCAGAGCTGCCCCGGACGGCCGGCGCGGTGAACGGCCGTGCCGGTGGCTTCGTCCGGCGTACGCCGGACGACGGCGCGGAGCTGCTGGTGGTCCGCACGGAGCTGACCCGGCTGGCCGGCACCAGCCAGCCGGTCGCCGGCAGCTCGGCGTTCGAGGCACTGCGGGTCGCGTCGCGCCAGCCGCGGCTCGGGCTTGAGACAGACCACCGGACGATCCCGCACGAGGTCGGCTGGCTCGGCACCGCGGTGCATCTGGACAAGGGCTGCTACCGCGGTCAGGAGACCGTCGCCCGGGTGCACAACCTCGGTCGGCCACCCCGCCGGCTGGTACTCCTGCACCTCGACGGCAGCGCCGAGGCGCTGCCCCCGACCGGGGCGCCGGTGCACCTTGACGGTGCCCGGGTCGGGTTCGTCACGACGGCCGCCTGGCACTACGAGCAGGGCCCGATCGCGCTGGCCCTGGTCAAGCGGACGGTGCCCGACGACGCCGAGCTGATCGTCGGCGAGATGGCTGCCAAGATCGAGCCTTAGGGTGGGCCTGACGCCGCGGCGGCCGAGCCGCGACCGGTCGGTCGAGCCGCCCGAGCGCCGCGCCGGCGGTGCCGCGGACCAGCGTGGGACGATTCCCCGCATGGCAACCGGCACGCTGGTCACGGTCGCACCCACCGGCGCCGAGTCCGCGAAGAGCGCCGCACCCGCCCTGCCGGTCACCCTGGCCGAGCTCGTCGAGACCGCGCGCGGGTGCGCGGTCGTCGGCGCCGCGGTCGTCCACGTGCACATCCGCGACGGACGGGCCGAGCCGACCCTCGACCTCGGCCGGCTGCGGGAGACCGTGACGGCGCTGCGGGAGAGCTCCGACCTGGTGGTGCAGCTCTCGACCGGCGGCGCGGTGAGCGACCCGGAGAGCGCCCGGCTGGCCGTGCTCGACGCCGAGCCGGACTCCGCCAGCCTGTCCTGCGGAACCGTGAACTTCGGTGCGGAGGTGTTCCTCAACCGCTGGTCGTTCATGGTCGAGCTCTACCAGCGGATGCAGGAGCGGGAGGTGGTCCCCGAGTTCGAGATCTTCGACCTCGGTCACGTGAGCGCGATGATCCGGCTGCTGGACCGGTACGGCCCGCCGTACGGCGGTCACGTACACGCGGACCTCGTGATGGGTGTCCCGGGCGGCATGCCGGGCACGGTGGCCGCGATGGTGGCCGCGGTCGGGTCGCTGCCGGCGGGTGCTACCTGGTCGGCCACCGGCGTCGGACGTGCCACCCTGCCGGTGGCGCTGGCCGCGCTCGCCTCCGGCGGCCACCTGCGGGTCGGTATGGAGGACACGCTGAGCTACGCGCCCGGCGAGCCGGTGCGCGACAACACCCAGCTGGTGGCCCGGGCCGTCGCCCTGGCCCGGCTGGCGCAGCGGCCACCGCTGCCCGTCGAGGACGCCCGGGCGCTGCTCGGGGTCAAGGAACGCCGACCGGCCGGCGCCGCTGCGGCCGCGAAGGAGACCGGATGACCGGGAACCGCCGTATCGACCGGGTACTGGCCGAGGACTTCCTCGGCGACCTGGAGCACCGCCCGCTGAGCGAGGTGCGGGAGTTGCGTGCCGAGGCCGAACAGGAGGAGGCCGACGTGTCCTATCTCCGCCGACTGCTGCAGGGCCGCATCGACATCATCACCGCCGAGCTCGCGCACCGCTCGGGCGGTGAGACGGCCAGCCTGGTCGACGACCTGCCCCGGATCCTCGGCGAGGAGGACCGGGCCCCGGCCCGCGGCCTCGGGCGTTATACGGCGGTCGAGCCCTCCCGGGTGGACGCGCACCGACGGGCGGGGGAGGCGCTGGTCGCCGACGTGGACCTCTCCGACGTCGGCGTGCGCAGCACCGAGGAGCTGACCCACGCCCTCGAGACCTACGCGGCCGAGGAGGGGGGGCTGTCGCAGAAGCGGCACGCGATCCACGCGGTGATGGACGCCTGCGCGGCGGAGATCACCCGGCGCTACCGCGACGGCGAGGCCGACGTCGCGGACCTGCTGAGCTCGGATCCGGCCGGCTCGTAGCCGGCTGCACAGGCCGCAACGGCGGCGGCCCCCCGCGAGGGCCGCCGCCGTGGCGATTCCCGGCACACGATGTGCCGGCACACCGTGCCTAGTGGCACAAGCCGCCCGGGATGGAGCGGGTGCAGTGGTTGCGGGCAAAGGTGTTGTTGCTGCCCGTCCCGTCCCACCGGATGTCCGCGGGGCGGTTGCCGTAAGCCGTGTTGTTCTTGACCAGGTTGCCGCTCGGGTTGTGCCCGCCGGTGAGCCGCTTGGCCGAGAGCAGGACGATCCCGCCGGAGTTGACCTGCGAGCCGCGGTTGTTCAGCACCTGGTTCTGGAGCACCTTGGAGTCGGTGGCGCCGAGCAGCAGGATGCCGCCGCCGGACAGCGGCGGGGTCTCGTCGGTGGGCGGGCAGAACTTGTTGTTGGCGTGCACGAAGTTGTCGAAGACCAGCACGTTGCCGACTCCGCCCGGCTGGCCGTCATCGATCACCGAAACGCCGTTGCAGTTCCCGTGCACGTCGTTGAACTCCAGCGTGACGTAGCGGGAGTGCCGGATGAAGAAGCCGTCCAGGTTGTCCCAGACCTCGTTGGCGGCGACGAAGACGTTCGCGTGCGGTGAGTCGCCGACGTAGATGCCGGCCTCGCCGCTGCCGGCGGCCTTGTTGTGGATGATGGCGCCGTTCTTGGAGTCGAACCGGGCGAACCCGTACTCACCGTTGTTGTACGCCGCGTTGTTGTCGAGGACCAGGTTGTCCGCGCCCAAGGCGACGACCCCCATGCTGGGGTAGCCGGTGAAGCGAATTCCGGTGATCCGGACGTTGCGGACGTACCGGGTGATGTTGAAGTGCCGGTCGAACTGGCCGATGACGCAGACGCCGCTGCCGCCGGTGGCTTGCGTGCACAGCGTTGCCGGCTGGTGGGTCGGAGCGGCCAGCGTGGTGCCCTTGGTGGATGCGCCGGCGCCGCGCAGCGTGATGCCGTCCTTGCGGATGAGCACGCTCTGGCGGTAGACGCCGGGCTTGAGCACGATCGTGGTGCCGTAGTGCGCGGCGTTCACCGCCGCCTGGATGGACTGCCCCGGCCTGACCGTGATGGTCGTGGCCGCGGACGCGGGTGCCGCCGACACCAGCCCTGCGGCCAGCGCTGCGACGGCCAGAGCACATACCGATGTGCGTCTTGTCAACGCGATCCCCCCCTTGAGGCTCGTTGAAGGAGACCGGCTTACCGCTTCCGGCCAGCCGGGTCAAGGGCTTATGCCTTGCGCTGGGGGTGCGCTTGGCTCACCGGCGGTGGTCAGTGCGGCACCTAGACTGCGGTCCCATGCCGTTGCCGGTGCTCGCCGAGGTGCTGCGGTCGGGCTTCCTCGAGGGTCGGCACCGGGGTTCGTTGGTCGTGCTCGGCCCGGCCGGCCGACCGTTGTTGGCGCTCGGAGACCCGGATGCGGCGGTGTTCCCACGGTCGAGTAACAAGCCGATGCAGGCCGTGGGCATGCTTCGGGCGGGGCTGTCGGTGGACGGCCCGGAGCTGGCGATCGCCTCGGCCAGCCACTCGGGACAACCCGGTCACGTCGCCGTCGTCCGGGGGCTGCTCGCCGCCGCCGGTCTCGACGAGTCGGCGTTGGGCAACACGCCGGACTTGCCGCTGGACGCGGCCGCCGCGGCGGCGCTGCTGCGGGCCGGTGGCGACCCGGACCGGGTGCACCAGAACTGCTCCGGCAAGCACGCCGCGATGCTGGCGACCTGCGTCTCGGCCGGCTGGCCGACGGCGGGCTACCTCGACCCCGCGCACCCGCTGCAGGCCTCGCTGCTCGCGACGTTCGAGGACATCGTCGGTACACCGGCGAGTGCGGTCGGCGTCGACGGTTGCGGCGCACCGCTGTTCGCCGCCTCCCTTCGGGCGCTGGCGGCGGGTTTCGGCCGGCTGGTCACGGCCGCGCCGGGCTCGCCCGAGCGCCGGGTGGCCGACGCGATGCGGGCGCACCCGCAGCTGGTCGGTGGCACCGGCCGGGACGTCACCGCGCTGATGGCCGGGGTGCCGGGGCTGCTGGCGAAGGACGGCGCCGAGGGCGTCTACGCGGCCGCGCTCCCCGACGGGTCGGCGGTCGCGCTGAAGATCGAGGACGGGGCGAGCCGGGCCCGGGTGCCGGTTCTGGTGGCCGCGCTGGGGCTGCTCGGTCGCACCGACCCGGTGCTCGCCGAGCTGGCGGAGACCCCGGTCCTCGGTGGCGGCCGGCCGGTCGGGGCCGTGCGCGCCGTACCGTGGCCGCCATCATCGGCGTAGGGCGGCGGCGCGCCGCGGTCCGGAGGAGTGCGGATGGCGAAGATCAACGTCGGTGACCTGGGGGACTACATCCGGGACCAGCGCCGGACCGCGCAGATCTCGCTGCGCCAGCTGGCCAAGCTCGCGGGTGTCTCGAACCCGTACCTGAGCCAGATCGAGCGCGGCCTGCGCCGGCCCAGCGCCGAGATCCTGCAGCAGATCGCCAAGGCGTTGCGGATCTCCGCCGAGGCGCTGTACGTGCAGGCCGGGATCCTCGAGGAGCGCCGCGGCGGCGGCACGGTCTCCGACGCGGTACTGGGGGATCCCGGCCTGACCGAACGGCAGAAGCAGGTGCTGCTGGAGATCTACGAGTCGTTCCAGCGCGAGAACGACGGCCCGGTCGACGGCCCGGTCGAGAGCCCGGCCGAGCCGCCGCCACCACCGGTGGACTGACATGTCGCTCGTCAACCTCGTGCTCGGACCCCTCGAAGGCCTCTTCGGGCTGGTCGGCCTGGCGATGTTCGGGCTCAAGGCCTTCGCCCTCGTCGACGGCGCGCTGCGGCCGGAGCGCTTCTGGGCGCCGGCCGGCGTACCGCTGCCCAAGATGGCCTGGATGGTGATCCTGACCCTGTCGGTGTTCTTCGGCGGCCTCGGCCTCCTCGGGATCGCCGGGCTGGTGGCGGCGATCGTCTACCTCGTCGACGTGCGGCCCAAGGTCCGCGAGATCCAGGGCCGCGGGTCCTCCGGTCCCTACGGCCAAACCCGGTAGTGCGAACCTCGGCCGGTGGCCGGGTCGAATACGTGGTCGTGGGCTCCGGGTCGCCGGTCACCGTGTTCGGGCACGGCCTCGGCGGCTCGATCCTGGATACCAGGCCGCTCGGTGTCGGTGTGCGCGGAACCAAGGTGTTCCTGCACTTCCGGGGCCACGGCGGCTCCCTCGGCGACGGGTGGAGCTACGCCGGCCTCGCGACAGACCTGCGGGCGGTGGCGGATGAGACCGGTGCGACCAGGGCGCTCGGTGTGTCGATGGGCGCCGGCGCACTGACCGCGCTGCTCGCCGACGCCCCGGACCGGTTCGACCGGGTGGTGTTCTACCTCCCCGCCGTGCTCGACCGGCCGGGTGCCGGCCCGGCCCTGGGCCGGTTCCGAGCGATGGCCGGCGCCGTGGAGGCTGGCGACCTCGACGGCCTCACCGCGCTCGTGCTCACCGAGATCCCGCCGGCCGTCCGGGTCCAGCCCGACGCCCGGGCCTACGCCGCGATGCGGGCCGAGCTGTTGCTCGCGGGCAAGGCCGCCGCGGCGCTGCGGGAGCTGCCCGGCCAGGCAGCGGTGGCGGACGCCGGCGTCCTCGCCCGGGTCGGCGTACCGGCCCTGGTCGTGGCGCAGGAGGACGACGACCTGCACCCGGTCGCGGTCGCCCGCGAGCTCGCGGCGGCGCTGCCCGACGCCCGGTTGGAGGTGTTCGCCGGCGGCGGGTCGCTGTGGTTGTCGCGGGACCGGCTCCGGACACTCATCTCGGGCTTCCTCAACGCCGCCTGAGCTCGGCTCGAGGGTTCGGCCCGGCCGAGCTCAGTGCCGGCTCGGCATGTGCAGTCCGCTCGGGTCGATCCCCTCCGCCGACTGCTGCCCGACGAAGACGAACACGAGAGCCGGTACGTCGTTGCCGCGGACGTGCACGGCTTCCTCGGTCGCCTCGTAGACGTCGAGCAGGCCGGGCGCGTCGGAGGCGGCCAGCAGCCGGGTGACCTCGGTGGCGACCGTGGTCGTCTCCCCGTCGCGGGAACCGCCGCGCAGCAACACGGTCGGGCTGTCGATGCCGGCCATCAGCGGGGGCCCTGGGGGGTCATGGTCGTAGCCTGCCAGGTATGGCATCCGACGTACACGGGCGGACCGCGCGCCTGGAGCTGGCTGACGCCACCCTGCGGGAGTGGACGGCGACGGTGCTCGACGCCAGCCCGGACGGGATCGTGCTCGACCGGTCGGCGTTCTACCCGGGCGGAGGTGGCCAGCCGCCGGACGCCGGGGTCCTGCTCTGGGGCGGCGTGCAGACCAGGATCGTCGGCGTACGGCGAGCCGATGACCTGCTGCTGCTGCCCGCCGACGGAGACCCGCTGCCGGCCGCCGGAACAGCCGTGCACGGGGCGGTCGAGGACGAGCGGCGCACCGCCCTGATGCGGACCCACTCCGCCCTGCACCTGCTGGCCGGGGTGGTGTTCCGTGACTTCGGCGCGCTGGTGACCGGCGGCAACATGGAGCCGCTGACAGCACGGATGGACTTCGACCTGCCCGAGGTCCCGGCCGACTTCAAGGACCGGGTGAGCGCCGCGTGCGCCGCCGAGATCGCCGCGGACCGGCGGATCGAGGTCACGGTGCTGCCCCGCGACGCCGCCCTCGCGATCCCCGACATCATCCGCACCGCCACGAACCTGCTTCCCCCCGACCTCACCGAGGTCCGCATCGTCGACATCGTCGGGCTGGACACGCAGGCCGACGGTGGCACCCACGTCGCCTCCACCCTCGGCATCGGTGCCATCGACGTCGTCAAGGTGGAGAACAAGGGCAAGGCCAACCGCCGGCTGCGGGTCCGGCTGCCCTGACCGCCCCCGCCCTCGGGTCCGTTCCGGTCGAGGGGCAGGCTGGGCGGATGGAGATCACAACGGTGCGCGGCGACATCACCGAGCAGACCGTTGACGCGGTCGTGAACGCCGCCAACTCCTCACTGCTCGGCGGCGGCGGTGTCGACGGCGCCATCCACCGGCGCGGCGGGCCCGAGATCCTCGCCGCCTGCCGGGAGCTGCGGCGCACGGCGTACCCCGACGGGTTGTCGACCGGCGCGGCGGCGGCGACGACGGCTGGGCGGCTGGCGGCGCGCTGGGTCATCCACGTGGTCGGACCGGTGTACGGGCGGGGTACCGCGGAGCAGCTCGCGTCCTGCTACCGGCAGGCGTTGTGGGTCGCCGACGGGTTGCCGGCGCCGACCGTGGCCTTCCCGCTGGTCTCCGCCGGCGCCTACGGATGGCCGTTGGAGGACGCCGCCCGGACCGCGGTGCAGACCGTCCGCGGCACGTCGAGCCGGGTCCAGGAGGTGCGCTTCGTGCTGTTCAGCCCGGCGGCGTACGACGCGGTCGCCGCGGCGCTGCTGCGGGCGGACTAGACGTGGAAACGGGCGGCCCAGTCGTCGAGGAGCCCGGTGTCGCCGGTGCTGTCCAGACCCTCAGAGGGCAGCCGGTTGTAGAGCAGCAGCAGCAGCTCGGAGGCCCGGCCCGACACCTCGCACTCGGCTCCGTCGCGGCCGGCCCTGGCCACCGCCCCGCGCTCGGAGAGTGTGACCGTCCAGTCCGCCTCGACATCGGTGGCGTGTAGCCCGATCGTGCCGGAACGGCCGGCTGGCACCCCGCGGGCGACCAGCCGCGGCACCAGCGCGTCGAAGAGCTCCTCGACGCCGTCGCGGGCCAACGTCGCCTCCACCGCCTCCTCGATGCCGTGCGCGTGCTCGGCGTCCCAGCGGTGGACGGCGGTCTCGAGCGCCATCCGGCGGCCCCAGAACCGCGCCTGGTCCGGCCGCGGCGACCAGTTCCACACCGGGCTGTCGGGCGCCAGGTCGGTCAGCGCCGCGACCACGTCGTCGAGAGCGGCGAGCAGGTACCCGACCGGCTCGGTGTCGGGCGGCGGTCGCGACGGCCGGTCCGGCGGTGCGCCGGTGGCCCGGGTCTCCAGCACCGTGGTGACGAAGGCGTAGACCCGGCCGGTGTGCAGCAGCAGTCGACCCACGTCCCAGCCGGGGCAGCTCGCGATGGTCGCGGCCAGGCCGAGCCGGCCGGCCGCGGCCAGGGCGGCGCCGTCCCGCCGGGTGGCGGCGACGAGCTCCGAGTACGCCGTCATCGGGTGATTGTGCGGTATCGCCGGCTCAGCCCGACCGGTCCACCTTGTGCTGGGCCGCCTGGGCCAGCGGCTTGACCACGATGAGGTCGATGTCGACGTGCGTGGCCTGGTCACCGCCCAGGTCACGCAGTCGGCCACGTCGTCGGCGGTCAGCGGGTTCGGCACGCCCGCGTAGACCTGCGCGGCCCGCTCCGCGTCGCCGCCGAACCGGTTGAGGCTGAACTCCTCGGTGGCGACCATGCCGGGCGCGATCTCCGTCACCCGGACCGGTTCCCCCACCAGCTCCAGGCGCAGCGTCTCGGCCAGCGCCGCCGCCCCGTGCTTCGCCGCGGTGTAGCCCCCGCCGCCTTCGTAGACGATGCGGCCCGCGGTGGAACCCATGACGACCACGTGGCCGGCGCCGCTGGCGACGAGCTTGGGCAGCAGCGCCTGGGTCATCCGCAGCACGCCGAGCACGTTCACGTCGTACATCCGGCGCCAGTCCGCCGGGTCGGCGGTCGCGACCGGGTCCATCCCGATCGCGCCGCCGGCGTTGTTGACCAGCACCGCACACTCCGGGACCGCCCCGACGAACGCCTGCACCGATGCGTCGTCGGTGACGTCGAGAGGGTGCGCCCGGCCGCCGATCTCGGCGGCGAGTGCCGCCAGCCGGTCCACCCGGCGGGCGCCGACGACGACGTCGTACCCGGCGGCGGCGAGCTGGCGGGCGGTGGCGGCGCCGATTCCGCTGCTCGCACCGGTGACCACCGCGGTTCCTCGTCCCATGCCAACTCCCGCAAAGACTCGATAAAGCGTTGACCAAGCCGGCAGGTGGCACCGGTGGTGCCGCCGAAGTGACGGCAGCCCACATGCTGCCCGTACGTCGGAGGTCACCCGTGCGCCTGTCCCGTCGGACCCCCGCCCTGCTCGCCGCCGCGGTCGGTGCCGCCACCCTCGCCGGGACAGTCGTCGCCGCCCCCAGCGTCGGCGCGACCGCGACCACACCGACGTTCCGGCCCCCGAGCCGAGCCGACGACCCCGCGATCGGAACCGGCACCTACGTCAACGAGCCGGCCACCGTGGTCGGCGCCGACGGCACCCGCTACGTCGCCTACCAGCGCGACAGCCAGATCAGCTACACCCGCGACGGCGGTCAGCACTGGGACTATGTCGGCGGCGCCGACGTGCTGACCCGCCACCTCGCCCCCTGCACCAGCAGCAGCGACATCGGTGACGTCGACCTGACCGTCGACAAGGTCGGCCGGGTCTACTTCGCCGACCTTCAGATCACCGCCGGCGGCACCGGCGACAACGGCATCCAGCCGGTGGTGGCCTACAGCAGCGACGGCTTCCGGACCTACTCCGGCACCTGCGCGGCGCACCAGCCGGCCAGCGTGGACCGGGAGTGGCTGGCGGCCTACACCGCCCCCGGGCAGCCGGCCACCAAGAGCGACGTCTACCTCAGCTACCACGACTTCGGGCCCAACTACATCTCGGTCAACGCCTCCCACGACGGTGGTCAGACCTGGGGGCTGCCGGTGCCGGTGATCACCAACGGCGACGCGGCGCAGTCCAGCTTCTGCGACACGGTCCCCGCCGGCACCGCGGTCGACCGTCGCAACGGCTGGGTCTATGTCGCGTGGACCTCCGGGCCGAATCCCGGCCAGAACGTCGGCACCGGCTGCAACTACACCCAGGGCACGGTGTTCAACAAGCTCTTCGTCGCGGTGTCCAAGGACCGGGGCAAGACCTTTACGACCACGCTGGGCTTCGTCGGTCCGGGACCCACGGCGGCCGAGCCGAGCGACATGTCCGAGATCTTCGGTTCGATCGACGTCGACCGGGCCGGCGGGGTGTACGTCGCCGCGCCGGCGTACCTGCGCTCGGAGTACGACGCGTTCCTGTTCTACTCCCCGCCGGCCGACGCCTCCGGCGCGCTGCACTTCCGCTCGCCGGTGAAGGTGAACGGGCCGGCGGCGAAGACGTCGTACTTCACCCGGGTCGTGGCCGGCGACAAGGGTCGGGTGGACGTCATCTACCTCGCCAGTCCGGTCCGCAACGTCGTGGTCACCCCCGCGAACAAGACGACGTACGACGGGTCGGACCCCACCAAGCCGAACTGCCAGCCGGAGGTGACCGACCCCGGCAACCATGGCGCCCGCTTCATCGGCAAGCCCTGTCAGCTGCCGGCGACCGCGCCGTGGTACCTCTACCTGGCCCAGTCCACCAACGCGGCCGGCACCAGCCCGGCCTTCACCAGCGTGCAGCTTCGGTCCGATGCGGTGCACACCGGCGACATCTGCACGCTCGGCATCTTCTGCCTCAGCGGGGACAACCGGGACATCGCCGATACCTACGACGTGAAGATCGACAGCAGCGGCGGGGCGCAGGTCGCCTACACCTACGAGAACCCCGCCGGCACCCGCACCGAGATCGACTTCCAGTGCCAACGTAGCGGTGCCGGGCTGCTCGCGACGGTGTCGGTGCGCGACTGCTACAGCTGACTGGCGCCGCCGGGCCGCGGTGGGCGGGAATCCGGGCGAGTCTCGACCGGTTCCCGCCTGGCGAGGAGGTGGGTCCGGTGAGCCTGTCGATCGTAGGGAGGTCGCGGCAGTGGCTGCCACGCCGGGTGGCCACGCTCAGCGTGCACACCTCGCCGCTGGAGCAGCCCGGCACCGGTGACGCCGGCGGCATGAACGTCTACGTGGTCGAGCTATCCAAACGGCTGGCGGCGCTGGGTGTCGAGGTGGAGATCTTCACGCGGGCGACGGCCAGCGACCTGCCGCCGGCGGTGGAACTGTCCCCGGGGGTCACTGTCCGGCATGTCACCGCGGGCCCCTTCGAGGGCCTGTCGAAGGCCGACCTGCCGGGGCAGCTGTGTGCGTTCACCTCCGGCGTGCTGCGCGCCGAGGCCCGGCGGGACCCCGGCTACTACGACCTCATCCACTCCCACTACTGGCTCTCCGGCCAGGTCGGCTGGCTGGCGAAGGAGAGATGGGGCGTGCCGCTGGTGCACTCGATGCACACGATGGCGAAGGTCAAGAACGCCTACCTCGCCGAGGGGGACGCACCGGAGCCCACCGCCCGCGAGATCGGCGAGGCGCAGGTCGTCACCGCCGCCGACCGACTGATCGCGGCCACCGACGAGGAGGCCGACCAGCTGGTCGGGCTCTACGGCGCCGACCCGGCCCGGGTGGAGACGGTCGCGCCGGGTGTCGACCTGGAGGTCTTCCGGCCGGGCGAGGCGACCGCCGCCCGGACCCGCCTCGGCATCCCCCCGGATGCCGTCGTGCTGCTCTTCGTCGGGCGTATCCAGCCGCTCAAGGCGCCCGACCTGCTGCTCCGGGCCGCTGCCCGGCTGCTCGAGGTCGACCCGCCGCTGCGCGGCCGCCTCGTGGTGGCCGTGGTCGGCGGCCCGAGCGGTTCCGGGCTGGCCGAGCCAGAGCATCTGCAGCGGCTGGCCGCCGCGCTCGGCATCGCCGAGGTGGTCCGCTTCGAGAAGCCGACCGCGCAGTCGCGGCTCGCGGACTGGTACCGCGCCGCGACGGTGTGCGTGGTGCCGTCGTACAACGAGACGTTCGGGCTGGTCGCGCTGGAGGCGCAGGCCTGCGGGACGCCGGTCGTCGCCGCGGCTGTCGGCGGGCTGCGGACCGCGGTTCGCGACGGTGTGTCCGGCCGACTCGTCACCGGGCACCACCCTGGCGACTACGCCGCCGCCATCGCTGCGCTGGTGACCGCGCCGGAGCAGCGGGCCCGGCTGGCGCGCGGCGCGGTGGCGCATGCGGAGAGCTTCGGCTGGTCGGCCACCGCGGCCGGCGTGCTGCGGGCCTACCGGGCGGCGGTGACCGGGTCGGAGAGCCTCCCGGTCGCGGCCGCCCGATGACGGTCAGGGACGACCCGGCCGAGCGGCCCCAGGCCAGCGCCGCCGAACCGGACCGCGACGCCGACCTGCGCGCATCGCTCCAGGCGTGCGGGGTGAGCTACGAGCGGGCCCGGCCCGGTGCCTACCTGGTGCGGCTGACGGGTGAGCACAAGCTCGTCACCACCGCCTGGCTTGTCCTGGGCCAGCACAGCCTGCTGGTCGAGGCGTTCTTCGTCCGTCGGCCGGCGGAGAACGCCGAGTCGCTGTACCGCTTCCTGTTGGCTCGCAACGCCCGCATGTACGGCGTCGCGTTCGCGCTCGACTCCGTCGGCGACGTCTACCTCGTCGGCCGGCTGCCGCTGACCGCGGTTCGTCCGGCGGAGATCGACCGGCTGCTCGGATGCGTGTTGAGCTACGCCGACGAAAGTTTCGACCAGGCGCTGGAGCTGGGGTTCGCCTCCGCCATCCGGCGGGAGTGGCGCTGGCGTCGGGCCCGGGGCGAGAGCACCGTTCACCTGCACGCGTTCGCCCGCTTCGCCGACCCGCAGCGCTGACCCGGCGCGGACCGGGCTCAGGGCGCGGCGCGGAAGGCGTGACCTAGCAGGTCGCTGGCCTGCCGGCGGCGTACCGCGGGCTCGGACAGGATCGTGTAGCGCCCGGGCCGGCAGTGGGGGGCGAGGGCGACCGCGGCCTGCAGGTCCTCCATCGACAGCCCCAGGTGGTGCGGCGCGGTCGGCAGGCCGAACTCGGTGAAGACGGCGCGGGTCTGCCCGTCGTCGGCACCGTGCGCGCTCAGCGCGACCAGCGTGCCGAGCGCGACCTGGTCGCCGTGCGCCCGCGCCCGGCCGCCCAGCAGCCGATCGAGCGCGTGGCTGATGAGATGCTCGGCGCCGGAGCAGGGCCGGCTGGTGCCGGCCACGGTCATGGCCAGCCCGCTCCGGACCAGCGCTCGGGCTAGGCCGGCGACGAGTCCTGCCCGGCCGCGACCGGCGCCGCTGTCGAGGAACAGCGCGACCGCCGAGGTCGCCATCGCGGCGGAGTCCGGGTCGAACCGGTCGGCGCCGCGACGGTCCGCGAGCCGCCAATCCATGACCGCGGTGATGTTGCTGAGCAGGTCGCCGATGCCGGCCCGCAGCGTGCGCGCCGGCGCGGCCGCGAGCACGTCAACGTCGAGCAACGCGCCGACCGGCGGGGCGGCGCCCAGGCTGGTCCGTCCGGCGCCGTCGAAGAGTGAGACCACGGGGGAGAAGATCCCGTCGTGCGCGAGTGACGTGGGGACCGCGAAGTAGTCGACGCCGCCGCCGGCCGCACCGTACTTGGCGACGTCGAGCACCCGACCGCCACCCACGCCGACGACGAGGGTCGTCCGGGTGGCGCGGACGTCGTCGGCGAGCTGTTCCGCGGCGGCCCGGGTGTCGGCCCGGTTGTACCGCCGATTCACGTGACCGCCGGTGCCGGCGAGGGCGGTGGCGGCCCGCTCGCCGTACGGCCGGGACGGTCCGTCGCCCATGAGGACCAGGGTCGCGCTGGGATCGAGCCGGCTCCGCCGGACGACGTCGCCGAGCGCATGCAGCGGCGCCAGCACGGCTGCTTCCTCGGTCACCGGCATCGCTGGCGCGGGCACGGTCAGGGCCGGCCGGGGCGGACCAGCTGGGCGGCGTCGAGGTCGCCCAGGTCGTCGACCTCCACCCAGAGTCGGTCACCGGCGGACCAGCCCAGCACGGCGTGGCCGTCGGCGGCCAGCCGGCCGAAGGCCAGGTCGTACCACAGGTCGTGGCGCGCCGGGTCGCGCTCGTGCTCCTCCAGCAGGGCGAGCATGGGACCGACCGCCTGCGTGTTGAGCGCGGCTACGCCGACGTACTCCCCCAGCGGGCGGTCGACGCCGACCTTGCCGATTGCCTCGATGGCCAGTCGGCCGGCCGACTGGGTGCCGGTGACCTTCATAGCCTCGGCGGTCAGCGGTCGCTGCTCGTCGACCGCGAGCAGGGCGTCGGCGGTCATGGTCGAGGCCGCCCGGACGAAGTCCTCGAGCAGCCCCGATCCCGGCACCAGGTCGCTGTTGAGGATCACCACCGGGCCGGGGTGGCCGGCGGCGAGTAGGTGTCGCAGTCCGAGCGCCAGAGTCCACCAGTTGTTGCGGGCGGCGTAGCCCTCGTTGCGAACGAACTCCACCGGTGGTGCCGCGGACCGGCCCCGGACGGCAGCGACGACGCGGTCAGCCTCGAAGCCGGTGACCACGACGACGCTGCCTACCGCATCGCCGGCCGCCGCGAGCGCGGCCAGTTGGTGGTCGGCGATCGTGCGGCCGGCGACTTCTAGCAGCCACTTCGGGCCGGCCAGGCCGACGGCGGCCAGCCGGCTGCCGACCCCGGCGGCGAGCACGACCACCGCCACCGGACGGGCCGGGGGGTCCGCCACCGCTGCGGTCTGCTGCGGCTGCACGGTTGTGGACCTCTCCGTCGATGGCCGGCGGCGGCTGGCCGGACAAGACTAGCCGGACCAGGCCGGTCCACCGTCCGCACCGCGCGCGGGTCTGGCAGGCTGCCGGCCATGACCGCGACGCTGATCCTGCTCCGGCACGGTGAGAGCGTCTGGAACGCCGCCGGTCTGTTCACCGGTTGGGTCGATGTCGAGCTCTCCGAGCTCGGCGCGGCGGAGGCGCGCCGCGGCGGTGAGCTGCTGGCCGGCAGCGGTCTGCTGCCCGACGTGGTGCACACCTCGGTGCTGCGGCGCGCGATCCGGACGGCGGAGATCGCGCTGGACGGCTGCGACCGGCTGTGGGTGCCGGTCCGGCGGTCCTGGCGGCTGAACGAGCGGCACTACGGCGATCTGCAGGGCAAGGACAAGGCGGCCACCCGGGAGCAGTACGGCGACGAGCAGTTCCGGATGTGGCGACGGTCCTACGACACCCCGCCACCTCCGCTGCCGGACGGTTCGGAGCTCTCGGCCCGTGCCGACCCGAGGTACGCCGCGCTACCGCCGGACGCGCTGCCCAGGACCGAGTGCCTGCGTGACGTCGTCGTCCGGTTGCTGCCCTACTGGTACGACGCGCTCGTGCCCGACCTGCGCGCCGGCGGGGTGGTGCTGGTCGTCGCCCACGGGAACTCGCTGCGGGCGTTGGTGAAGCACCTGGACGGGATCAGCGACGAGGACATCGTCGGGCTCAACGTCCCGACCGGGATCCCGCTGCGCTACGACCTCGACGAGGATCTGCGCCCGGTACGTCCGGGCGGGACCTACCTGGACCCGGCGGCCGCGGCGGCAGCCATCGACGCCGTGGCCGGCCAAGGCAGGTAGCGGCGGGAGGGCACGGACACCTCGGTGCCGGCCACCGGACCGGCCGCGCGGCCCGACCGTGCACCGGGCGGGGCGGGGGTCAGGATCTGGGGCCTGGCTGCCCAGTGTCCCGACGGCTACCGGCTCGTCGACGGGCCGCCGTCGGTAGAGGACTACCTGTCGCTGCCGGAGCGGGCCGGGCTGTCACCGAAGACCCGGGAGCAGGCGGTGGCCGGGCTGCCGGCCTGCTGGGCGCCTGTCACGTGGTGCAACCGACGGGCACGTCGGTCGGGATGGGGCGGGTGCTCGGGGACGGCGGTTGGTACTTCCTCGTCGTCGACATGGCGGTGCTGCCCGCATCAGCGTCGGAGGCTGGGCGACGCGGTGCTGCGGCTGTCCTGAGCCCCCGGCCGCTACGGTGTGGACGACGGCGACGCGGCCGCCGTGTCACCGCCGGTCGGGTTGCTGTCGAACTCGCCGGTGTCGACGGGAACGTCGAGGGTGATCGAGCCGGCATTGTCGAAGGTGAAAGTCACCGGGGCGTACGCGGCGGCGAATAGCCGCCGCTTGAGGCCCTGGAGGAGCAGGTACTGGCCGCTGGGCTCGAGCCGTACCGGCGCCACGACCGGGATCTGCAGCGGCAGGCTCACGCCCGGGGCTGGCAGACCCGGCGCCGTCCCGACGGTGGCGGTGGGGTCGACGGCAGGGGTTGCCGGTGCGGTGGTGTCGCTGGCCAGGGTCACACTGCTGGCCGCGGTGGAGCTGACCGCGCTCAGCGCGTCCGGTCGGGCGCCCTGGTTGACGATCGTGAGATAGAGCCGGGCGTCGGTGCCGAGGCCATAGACGCCCAGCGCCGGTGCGCCGAGGTAGGCGTCACGGATCTGCATGCTGCCGAGGTCCGCGCTCTGGCCCTCGGCGACCGACCGCTTGATCGAGGTGGCCGCGTTGCGGCCAGCGCCGCAGGCGGTGGCGAGCGGGACGACGGCGAGCAGCGTTGCGGCGAGGACCCGGCGGCGGCTCACGACGACTTCTCCTTGACGAGGCTCGGCAGGTCGGCGGCGTAGTCACCGGGAACGGCGCCGGTCGGGTAGACCACGGCGACCCGGTCGTCGCGGCCGTAGGCCGTCACGCCTGCGAAGTGGTCGACAGCGTAGCCACCACCGCGGGTCGGCCGGACCGTGGGCGGCGGCACGCCGCTCCGCTTCGCCGCCGTCGCGAGCTGGCCGGGGGTGCCGAGCAGCCCGACGAACGCCGGGTCGAAGCGGTCCAGCCAATGCCGCAGCACCGGCGCGGTGTCGCGCGCCGGGTCGGTGGTGACGAACACGACCGTCACCGACCGGCGTAGCGCCGCCGGTTGCCGGCGCAGCGCAGTGGCGATGTCGGCCATCGTCGTCGGGCAGGTGTCGTCGCAGTGGGTGTAGCCCCAGAACACCAGCGTGACCCGGCCGCGGGTGCGCCGGGCGAGGTCGTACCGAGCACCGGAGGTGTCGGTCAGGGTGAACCGCGGCCGGGGAGCCGGGGACTCCGGCACCACGCCATGCAGCGCCGACCGCGAACTGGCCGATCCGGGCGCGCTGGCGGCCGCGGGTGCGCAGCCGGCGACCGGCACGGCCAACGCCAACGCCAGCAGGGCCAACCCGGGGGGCCGCCGTTCCCGCGGGCGGAGCCGGGCAGCTCGCCGTACGGAGGGTCGCAGCAGGGCCACGGCGCGAAGCCTACGTCGCGGTCAGGGCCGAGCCGGCGGTGAGGAAGGCGACCGCGAGCAGGGCCGCCGAGGCGATGTTGATGCGAAACGCCACGTGCGGGGTAGTCGGACGGCGCGCCAGCACCAGCAGGCAGGCGGTGACCCCCCCGCCGGCGCTGGCGGCCGCCGCGGCCAGCGGGACCGGGCCCGGCGCGGTCCCCAGCAGCAGCACCGGGGCGGCCAGGACCAGCAGCCCGGCCGAGACCAGAACCGAGCGGCGGGGACCGAGCCGCTGCGGCAGGCCGCGGACCGCGGTGGCGGTGTCCGCCGCCTCGTCGCCGACGGTGTTCGCGAAGTGCGCCGATACGCCGAGCAGTGCGGTCGCAACCGGCACCGACCAGCGCGGGAGCGGTGCACCCGGCAGCACCAGCGCCACCAGCACCGGCGGCACCAGCCCGAACGACACCAGATAGGGCAGCGGGCTCAGAACGGTGGTCTTGAGCCCGGCGTTGTACGCCCACGCCGAGGCCACCGCGATCAAATGCACGACGCCCGGCAGCCGACCGAGCGCCGCCGACAGCGGCACGCAGGCGGCGAGGGCAAGCACAGCGGCCCGCCCTACGGTGCCGGCGGCGAGGTCGCCGCGGGCGATCGGCTTGTCGAGCCGGCCGGCCCGGCGGTCCCGCTCGCGGTCGATCCAGTCGTTGCTCCACCCGACGCTGAGCTGGCCGGAGAGCACCGCCAGCGCCACCAGCACCGTGCGCCCCGCCGCTACGCCCACCGCCGCCGCGGCCGCCGCGGTGAACAACGTCACCGCCAGCGTCGGCAACGGATGGGTGGCGACGACCAGCGCGCGGAGCCTTCTCACGGTGCGGGCAGCGTAGAGCCGGCTCCCGGCGCGGGGCCGGGTATGTGACCCTGGGTGCCGACCCCAGGAGCGGAGGCCAGCGAGGTGCCGGTGCATGCCCCCGTCCGGCCGCGCAACGACCCGGCCCAGTACGACGACCTCGCGGACGTGTGGTGGGACCGCCGCGGCCGGCTGGCGATGCTGCACTGGATCGCCGCCTCCCGAGCCGCGCTGATCCCGGTGCCGGTCCGGCCCGGTGCGCTGCTGGTGGACGTCGGCTGCGGTGGCGGCCTGTTGGCGCCCCACGTCGGCCGGCTCGGCTACCGCCATCTCGGGATCGACCTGTCCGTTCCGGCGCTGCGCCGGGCCGCGGAGCACGGGGTGAGCCCGGTGCGGGCGGACGCCGCCCGGCTGCCGCTGGCCGCCGCCAGCGCCGACGTGGTGGTCGCCGGCGAGCTGCTGGAGCACGTCCCCGACCTGCCGCCGGTGTTGGCGGAGCTGGCCCGGGTGCTGCGACCCGGCGGGACGCTGGTGCTGGACACCATCGCCGCGACCCGGTACGCCCGGCTCATCTCGATCACGTTGGGTGAGCGGATCCCCGGCGGCCCCCCGCCGCGACTGCACGACCCGCGGCTGTTCGTCGACCGGGACCGGCTGCGGGCCGACTGCGCCCGCCTCGGAATCCCGCTCCGGCTGACCGGGTTGCGCCTATCGGTCCGCGGCTACCTCGGCTGGTTGGCCGGCCGGCCCGGCGCCGGCCGGATGACACCTGCCCGCAGCACCGCCGGGCTGTTCCAAGGCGTCGGCGTCAAGGCCGGACCGGCCGCACCGGAGGAGAGCCCATGAACACCGCCGCCGCGATCGACCGGGCCGCCGCGCTGGTTCCGGGGTTGGCCGGCCGGGCCGCGGAGTACGACGAGAAGGGCGTCTTCCCGGCCGCCGACTTGGCCGATATCCGGGCCGCCGGCCTGCTGGGGCTGATGGTGCCGGAGCGGCTCGGCGGCGTCGGGGCCGGTTTCGCCGACTACGCCGACGTGGCGATGACGCTGGCCCGCGGCAGCGGCGCCACCGCGTTGATCTTCAACATGCACGCGTCCGTCACCGGCGCGCTCGCCACCGTGCCGGAGGAGCTCGCCCGCGCCCTCGGTGCCACCGACGCCTTCTTCGCGATGAGGGACGACGTCCTGACCCGAGCCGCCGACGGCGCGCTCTACGCCGTCGCGATGTCCGAGCGCGCTGCGGGCTCCCGGCTCTCAGAACTGGCGACGACCTACCGCCCGGTGGCCGATGGCTGGCACATCGCCGGCGCGAAGACGTTCTGCTCGGGCGCCGGGCACGCCGACGGCTACCTCGTCGCGGCCCGCACCGAGACGGGGGAGAAGGTCAGCCAGTTCCTGGTGCCGGCCGGTGCCGGCGTCACCGTGCGGGAGACCTGGGACTCCCTCGGCATGCGGGCTACCGGCAGCCACGACATCGACCTGGACGTCACCGTGGGCCCGGATGCGCTGCTCGGCGGGGTGGAGGGGCTGGCGCTGCTGGTCGCGCAGGTGATGCCGCAGTGGCTGGTCGCCTCGTATTCGGCGGTGTACGCCGGCGTGGCGCGGGCCGCGGTCGACGCGGCGGCGGCGTACGCCGGCGAGCGGCTCGGCCGGCTGCCCGCGGTCCGGGCCCGGCTCGGGCGTGCCGACGCGGCGACCGCGGCCGCCGAGTCGGTGGTCCGGGAGATGGCCCGCCGCGTCGACTCGGCCCCCGGTACGGCGGAGACCAACCGCTGGATCTGGCGGGCCAAGCTGGTGGCGGGGGAGACCGCCCAGCGGGTGGCGGCCAGCGCGCTGGAGGCCTGCGGGACCGGCGCTACCCGGCGCGGCAACCCCCTGGAACGGCTGTACCGGGATGCCCGCTGCGGGTCGCTGCAGCCGGCCACCAGCGACGTCTGCGCCGACTGGCTGGGTCTCGCCGTCCTCGGCCGGGATCCGGAGAACGAGGCGGAGCTGGCCCGGTGGTGACCGCCTCGATCGTCGGCGCCGGGCAGGCGCTGCCCGGCTCGAAGTCCCAGTCGGTGCTCTGGGAGGAGTTCTTCTCCGGGCATTACGGCGGCAGCCGGGTCGCCGAGAAGATCTTCCGCTCCGCCGGCATCTCCAGCCGGCACGGCGTGGTCGACCCGGGCGCGGAGGACGTCGCCGGCTGGGGCACCGCCGTCCGGATGCAGCGCTACGTCGCCGAGGCGCTGCCGCTCGGCAAGGAGGCGGTCGGCGCTGCGCTCGCCGACGCCGGTGTCGACGCCGCCGACGTCGGGCTGTTCGCGGTGGTGTCCTGCACCGGCTACGCCACCCCCGGTCTCGACATCCTGCTCGGCCGCGACCTCGGCATGACCGCCGAGGTGCAGCGGCTGATGATCGGCCACATGGGCTGCTACGCGGCGCTGCCAGGCCTCGGTGCGGCCGCGGACTTCGTCGCCGCCCGCAGGCGCAGCGCCGTCCTGCTCTGTCTGGAGCTCACCAGCCTGCACGTCCAGCCGGCGACCGAGACCGGCCGCAGCGCCCGGCCGACCCCGGCCGACGTCGAGCAGATGGTGGCGCACGCGCTGTTCAGCGACGCGGCCACCGCCCTGGTGGTGACCCCGGACGCCGACGGGCTCGAGGTGGTCGACGTGGTCGCGCGGACCGACACCTCGACAAGTGACTACATGACCTGGGACGTGACCGACCAGGGATTCCGGATGGGGCTGTCTCCGCGGGTGCCGTCGGTGCTCGCCCGGCACGCCCGGCCGGTGGTCACGTCGCTGCTGGGCCGTCACGGGCTGACGATCCCCGACGTGGCCGGCTGGGCGGTGCACCCCGGCGGCCCGCGCATCGTCGAGGTCGTCGGAGAGCAACTCGGCCTGACCGAGGCCGACCTGGCGGCGTCGTACGACGTCTTGCGCGATCACGGAAACTGCTCGTCGGCGACGGTGCTGCTGGTGCTCGACCGGCTGCGGCGGCGGCGGGCGCTTCGGCGCGGGGAGGCGGTGGTGGCGCTGGCGTTCGGACCCGGGCTCACGCTCTACGCCGTACTGCTCAGACAGCGCTGAGCGTCGCCCGACCGCGCGGCCGCTCAGCCGGCCGTCACCAGCAGCCGCAGCTCGGGCTCGAGCCGCCGGCCGGCTTTGACGTCGCGTTCGACGGCGGTCACGACACCGTCGTCGCGCAACAGCAGCAGCGTCACCCCCCGCGCGGCGTAGGTGCCCATGAGCTGGCCGGCCGGATCCCGCAGCGCCCCACCGCGGTCCGGCGCGGCGGCGCCGACCAGCACTAGCGGCAGGTCGAACTCGCGCGCCTGGCCGCCGATCTCCTCGAGCAGCCGGGCGCAGCGGCAGCCCGGCGGCAGCAGCGCGAGCACCGCCGGTCGCAGTGCCCGTCCGGAGACCGGCCGGCCCGCGCGGCGCAGCGTGACATCGGGGAGCAGGCCGCCGACCTGCCCAGGGGCCGCGGCCGGCCGGCCGGCGATCGTCTGCGGCGGTGGGCTGGTGGCCCCGGTCGTCGGGACCAGCAGCGCCAGCATGCTGCCGAACAGCGCCACGACCATCAGCACCCCGACGGTCAGCGGCCCAGAGACTCCGTACCGCTGCCAGCGCCGAGTCTTGAACAGCCGCTCGACCCGCGCCCGCCGCTGCCGGGCGGCCAGCTCCCGGCGGTAGGCCAGCAGGTCGAGATCGAGCTCGCTGGCGTCGTCGGGCACCACGAAGTCGGCCGGAGGACCCGGCCCGACCGGCTCGACCGGCCCGGCAGGATCCGGTCGGAGCCGGTCGCGCTCCTCCCCGCCGTCGTCGGACACCCTCGACATGGCCGGAGTATTTCACCGCCCGGGCCGGCCCGCCCTGGCGCCGGGGCTAGGGCTGACAGCACCGAAAGCGGCTCCTGTCAACCCCCAACACCCCCGACTAAAGGGCTCTGACCTGCGACGATGCGCCCGTGGCGGGTTCCCAGCCGGACGATCGCGTGCTAGTCTGGGGGTCAGCGGAAGGGGTAAATTCCAGATGACTTTTCAGGTCGGCGAGACCGTCGTCTATCCCCACCACGGGGCGGCACTGATCGAGGCCATCGAGACGCGCACCGTCAAGGGCGAGGACAGGCTCTATCTCGTCCTCAAGGTCGCGCAGGGAGACCTGACCGTCCGGGTGCCCGCGGACAACGCGGAGTTCGTCGGGGTACGCGACGTCGTCGGGCAGGAGGGCCTGGACAAGGTCTTCGAGGTGCTTCGCGCGCCGCACACCGAGGAGCCCACGAACTGGTCCCGGCGATACAAGGCCAACCTGGAGAAGCTCGCCTCTGGTGATGTGAACAAGGTCGCCGAGGTCGTCCGTGACCTCTGGCGACGGGACCTGGAGCGCGGGTTGTCCGCCGGCGAGAAGCGCATGCTCGCCAAGGCCCGCCAGATCCTGGTCAGCGAGCTCGCCCTGGCCGAGGGCACCAACGAGGACAAGGCCGAGGCCATCCTCGACGAGGTCCTCGCCTCCTAGCTCCGGCCTCACCACGTCGCGACGGGTCGGCATCCCCCACGGGGTGCCGGCCCGTCGTGCTGCCCGGTCCGGGGTCGGCCTGGTGCTCACCGGTTCAGTCTGCGTGGGGGGCGGGGCGCCCGTCATCCGCCGCCCGGCCGCACGCAGGTGCGCCGAACGGCCCAACTTGGTCTGCCGGTGGGGGTTATGTCCGCGCGGTCCGGTGCCGATATGCCGGGCGGAGCCGCAGCAGCCCGCGGCCGACCCGAACCGTTCCGGCCCACCGGAACCTCAGCAGTGGAGCGCGTGTGCCCCATCGCGGCGAGCAACGACGGGTCTCCTCCGGCGTCCTCGAGATCCTGCGGGTGCTCGTCGTCGTGTTCTGTGCCGGCCTCGGTCTCGAGGTGGCCCGCGCCGTCGCCGCCACCGGCACCGTGCTCGGCCCGTTCGACGGAGCCGCGATCGGCGTCATCGTCGGTTCGGGGATCGGCTACGTCGGGGGCGGCGTGCTCGGACGCTCGACCATCACCGCCGTCGACCGCACCGAGGTGGCGCTGCGGGAGGTCTCCGCCGAGACGTTGGTCGCCGGATCGGCCGGCCTGGTCGGTGGCCTCCTGGTCGGCGCCGCCCTCGCCTGGCCGGTGTTCTTCATCCGGCAGGTGTTCATCGCGGTGCCGCTGTTCGGGTTCGTTGTCGCGGTGCTCGGGCTGGTCGGCTGCCGGCTCGGCACCGCCCGTCGGGACGCGGTGATCACCCTGGTGGGGCCGCACGCCGGCCTTGCCCCCCGCCGTACGCCGACCCCGGCGCTGCCGCGGGTGGTCGACACCTCCGTCGCGATCGACGGCCGCATCCTCGACGTCGTCCGGGCCGGCTTCCTGCACGGTCAGATGCTCGTCACCACGCCGGTCCTCGCTGAGCTGCAGGGCCTCGCGGACGCCGCCGACGACCTGCGCCGCTCCCGCGGCCGGCGCGGCCTGGAGGTGCTGGAGACGCTGCGCCGCGAGCCGGGCATCGACCTCGTCGTCCTCGATGACCAGGCGCTCGACGTGCCGGAGGTCGACGCCAAGCTGATCCGGGTCTGCCTGGACGGGGAGGCCGCACTGCTGACGTTGGACACGAACCTGGCCCGCTCAGCCGGGCTGGCCGGCGTCCGGGTGCTCAACCTGCACGCGCTGGCCCTCGCCCTGCGGCCGCCGGTGACCGCAGGCGATGATGTCCCGGTGCTGCTGATCAAACCCGGCAAAGAGCCCGGGCAGGCGGTCGGCTACCTCGACGACGGCACGATGGTCGTGGTGGAGCGGGGCCGGGCAGCGCTCGGCGAGGAGGTGGCGGTGCGGGTCACCAGCGTGCTCACGACCGCGAACGGACGCATGGTCTTCGGGCACCCGGTGTCGGAGGCGGCGCCACGCCGGCGCGCGGGTTCCCGCCCGTGACCGTCGGTGCGATCGTCCCGGCGGCCGGGGCCGGACCGGGGCTGCGCACCGCTACACCGGCCGCGCTGCACCCCATCGGCGGCGTACCCATGCTTGTGCACGTGCTTCGGACGCTGGCCCGCTGTCCGGCGATCACTACGGTCGTCGTCGCCGCGCCGGCCGCCCACCTGCTCGAGATCCGCCGCCTGGTGGCGGCCCTCGACCCCGCCGCCCGGGTGAGCGTGGTCGCCGGCGGCGGGACCCGCACCGAGTCGGTGACCCGGGCCCTCGCCGTACTGCCGGCGGAGGTGGACGTCGTGGTCGTGCACGACGGGGATCGGCCGCTGGCCCCGCCAGAGCTGGTGGCGGCGGTCGTCGCTGCCGCCAGCGCCGGCGCCCGGGCGGTGGTTGCCGCGCTGCCCGTGTCGGACACTGTCAAGCGGGTCGACCGGGCCGGGGCGGTGCAGGAGACGCTGGACCGGGACCGGCTGCGTTCTCTGCAGACGCCGCAGGCCTTCGTCCGGGAGGTGCTGGCGGCGGCGCACGCCACGCCCGCCGCGGACGGCGAGGACGACGCCACGCTGGCCGAGCGGCTGGGGGAGTCCGTCACGGTGGTGGCCGGTCACCCGGACGCGTTCGAGGTGCACCGACCGCTGGACCTGGTGCTCGCCGAGGCGGTGCTGGCTCGCCGGCACGCCGCGGGTACCGGCTGATGACCGGGCCTGGCGCGACCGGCGGGCCGCTGCCCAGGATCGGGCAGGGGCTGGACGTGCACCCCTACGACCCGGACCGGCCGCTGCGCCTGGCTGGGCTCGAATGGCCGGGGGAGCCGGGGCTCGCCGGGCACTCTGACGGCGACGTGGCGGCGCACGCCGCCTGCGACGCGCTGCTCTCGGCCGCCGGGATGGGAGATCTCGGCGGCCAGTACGGCACCGCGGACCGCCGCTGGGCCGGTGCCGCCGGCACTGCGCTGCTGGCCGAGACCTGTCGCCGGCTGGCCGCCGCCGGCTGGTCGATCGGCAACGTGGCGGTGCTGGTGATCGGGGAGCGGCCGCGGATTGGGACCCGCCGGGCGGAGGCGGAGGCGGTGCTCTCGGCGGCCGCCGGGGCGCCGGTGTCGGTCGCCGCCACCACCACCGACGGGCTGGGGCTCACCGGCCGGGCGGAGGGGTTGGCGGCGCTGGCCACCGCGGTGGTGTTCCGGCGTACCGGCTGACCGCCCGGCTACCCGCTGACCGACCGGCTACCCGCCGTCGCGGCGGCGCAGCGCGTTCCACTCGGCGAGGACCTTCGCCGGTTTGGTGAGCACCGCGACCGGCAGCATGGCGAGGTAGGACACCGGATGGTGCAGGGCCCGCTGCGCCATCCGGCGCGGCTTCGTGAGCAGCCGCTGCTCGACGTCGTGCACGTACTCGCGGCGCAGGTCGCCGAGGTCATGCTCGACCCGGAAACCGCAGTAGCTGCACACGGACGAGGCCAGCAACCGGCCGGCGTAGGTGAGCTCGTGCAGGTGCTCCCCGCCGCAGTTGCTGCACTCGAGCAGCACCTCGTGCCGGTCCAGTGCCATCAGCGCACCTCGTAGTGGGCGGCCGCGAGCAGCCGCTCGGCGATGAACATGTCCTGCGGATGGGTGACCTTGAGGTTGCGCGGGTCGCCCTCGATGCAGCGGACGGTCAGCTTGGAGAACCGCTCGATGCAGGACGAGGTGTCGCTGCCGGTGAAGCCGGCACCGGCCGCGCGCTGGTAGGCCTCGAGCAGCGGCCGGGCCCGGAAGGCCTGCGGGGTCTGCACCCGCACCAGGCCGCCTTCGGTGCCGGCGCGGCGTACCTCCAGGGAGCCGTTCATCGTCGCCACATCGTGTACCGCCAGTGCCGGCAGCGCGCCGCCGCAGGCGCGCGCCTCGGTGACGACCGCGGCGAGCAGCCGCGGCGCCAGCAGCGGCCGGGCCCCGTCGTGGATCGCCACCACGTCGATCCCGCCGGCGCGGATATCGGGGGCGAGGTGCTCGAGAGCGCGCTGCTCGGACTCGTGCCGGGTCCGACCGCCCTCGACCAGCTCGGCGGCGGTGCCGGGTAGCTCGCGGGCCAGCACGTGCTCGGCGAGCTCGCGGTCCTCGGCGCGGACGACCAGCACCAGCCGGCCGATCTCCGGGGAGCGCCGGAACGCCGCCAGCGACCAGCTGATGACCCGCCGACCGGCCAGCGGCAGGTAGACCTTGTTGCGGCTGGCGCCGACCCTGGTGCCGGCACCGCCGGCCAGCACCACGCCGGCGCACCGGCCGCGCGCCGCTGCCATGACCGCACGGTAACCCGCCCGCTCACCGGCCGCCGTCGCCGACCTCTCCGCCCAGCGCCAGCCGGGCGGCGGAGAGCAGGTCCGGCACGACCGCGGCGGCCCCGGCCGGTGCGGCCGCGGCCGCGGCCGGGGCCAGCGCCAGCACGGTCAGCCCCGCCCCGGCGGCGCTGGCCACGCCGCGGGCCGTGTCCTCGACCGCGGCGCACCGCTGCGCCGGCCGCCCGAGCCGGCGCAGCGCCAGCTGGTAGGTCTCCGGGTCCGGCTTGCCGTGCACGACGTCCTCGCCGCAGACCACTGCGGCAAAGTACGACCGGAGCTCCAGCGCCTCGAGGACGTGCTGGACGTACGCACGGGTGCCGGAGGTGGCGAGCGCCAGCTCCACCCCGGCGTCGGTGAGCAGCTGCAGCGCGGCCTGCGCCCCCGGCATCGCGGTCAGCTCGGCCCGCACCAGCCGCCAGAAGATCTCCTCCCGTCCGGCGTGCAGCGCCTCCGGGGGGTGTCCGACGATCGGGGCGAGCGCGCGGACGAAGTCCTCCACCCGCATGCCGGCCATCCCCGCGTAGTCGACCTCGGACAGCGACGAGTCCAGGTTCGCGAGCTGCTCCTGGGTGGCCCGCAGGTGCAGCCCCTCCGAGTCGGCCAGCGTGCCGTCCAGGTCGAACACCACCGCGTCGAACGGCGCCCCCGGCAGCGACGGCACCCCGGTCAGCCCGCCCCGAGCAGCCGGTCCGGCGCCGCCAGCAGACCGGTGACCGCGGCGAGGTAGCGCGCGCCGTCCGCGCCGTCGGCCACCCGGTGGTCGACGGTGAGCCCCAGCCGGCAGCGCAGCCGGACCCCGAGCAGCCCGTCGACGGCGACCGGCACCGCGGCCACCGCACCGACCGAGAGCACCGCGGCTTGCGGCGGGGTGATCAGCGCGCCGAACGCCGCCACGCCCAGCGTGCCGAGGTTCGACACGGTGAACGTCGCGCCCTCGACGTCCGCGGCGGTGAGACCGCCGGCCCGGGCCCGCCCGGCGACCGACCGGATCGCGTCGTCGAGCGCGGCCGGCGCCAGCCGGTCCGGGTCGGCGAGCACCGGGGCGACCAGCCCGGCCGGGCTGTCCACGGCGAGCGCCACCCGGACGTCGCGGCCGGGGACCACGTCGCCGTCCCGCCAGCTGGCGGTGAGGTCGGGGGCGTCCCGCAACGCGAGCGCGGCCGCGCGGACCACCAGCGTCGTCCAGGACAGCCGGCCGCGGCGGGCGGCCAGCGCGTCGAGGTCGGCATCGGCGTACAGCGTGAACTGCGGCACTGCCGCGCTCGCCGCCATCACCCGCGCCGTCGCCAGTCGGGTCCGGTGCCGTCGGCGGGCCATCGCACCTCCGTCGCCGCCGCCGTCGGTCTGGCCGGCGGCCTGGACGTCAGCGACCGTGATCAGCCCGTTCGGCCCGCTGCCGCGCACCGACGCGAGCTCGACGCCGAGCGCGGCGGCGCGGGCGCGGGCCGCCGGGACGGCGCGGACCGGCCCGGTCGGCGTCGGCTGCTCCGGCGGCGCGGCTTGCTCGGGCGGCTCGGGCGGCTCGGCGGTTGCCGGCGGCACCGGCTGGGCCGGGGGGTCGCCGGCCGGCTCCGCCACGCCGCTCGGGTCGTCGGATGACGCGGTAGGCAGGTCGCCGGTCGGGGCGTCGAGCAGGTCGCCGAGGAAGTCCTCGCTGTCGGTCGTGAGGATCGCGATCGGCGCGCCGACCGCGACCCGGGCGCCGTCCTCGGCGAGGATCCGGACGATCGTCCCGGTGAACGGCGACTCCACCTCCATCTCGACCTTGTCGGTCATCACCTCGCAGACGACGTCGCCCTCCTGCACGGTGTCCCCGACGCTCTTGACCCAGTCGACCAGCTCGCCCTCCTCCATCGTCATCGAGAGCTTCGGCATGGTCAGCCGCACCTCGCGGCTCATCAGCCGGTCACCAGCCGGCGTGCGGTCGCGACGATGTCAGGGATCTGCGGCACGGTCGCCTTCTCCAGTTCGGGGGCGTAGGGGATCGGGGTGTCCAGGCCGCAGAGCCGCTCGATCGGGGCTAGCAGCGAGTGCAGCGTGTCGGTCTCGGCGATGCGGGCTGCGACCTCGGCCATGAACCCGGCGGTCCGCGGGGCCTCCTGCACGAGCAGCGCCCGGCCGGTGGCCGCAACCTCCGCGAGGATCGTCTGGTCGTCCAGCGGCGAGATCGTCCGCGGGTCGACAACGGTCGCCTCCACCCCGTCGGCCGCGAGCATCTCGGCCGCCTCCAGCGACCGCTGAACCATCACGCCGGTGGCGACGATCGTGAGGTCGCTGCCGCGCCGGCGAACGGCGGCCTTGCCGAGCGGCACGACGTGCTCGCCCGCCGGCACCGGCCCCCGGGCCTTGTAGAGCAGCTTGTGCTCGAGCACCAGCACCGGGTTGGGGTCGCGGATCGCGGCGAGCAGCAGCCCCTTGGCGTCGGCCGCGGTGGCCGGCAT
>JBBSHH010000011.1:0-35611 GCA_038253225.1 Mycobacteriales bacterium
CACCAGGCCAGGAACCGGCGGACGCCGTCGCCGTAGGACTTGATCGTCTGCGGGCTCTTGCGCTCGGCCCGCAGGCTCAGCAGCCAGGAGTCGAGCAGGGCGGCGAGGTCGGCTGATCGGACGGTGGCCCGGCGGTTCCTTGGCATGCAGATATCTTGACTTAGAGCGGTGTGCTTGTCTACTCCGCCGCGCACGAGAGCCGGATACGGCCTCTGACCTGCGCTAACACGGAAACCGGCGGGCTGCGCTCAGTCGAGGTAGTCGCGTAGCACCTGGGAGCGGCTCGGGTGCCGCAGCTTGGACATGGTCTTCGCCTCGATCTGGCGGATCCGCTCCCGGGTCACCCCGTAGACCTTGCCGATCTCGTCGAGGGTCTTCGGCTGACCGTCGGTGAGACCGAACCGCAGTGAGACGACCCCGGCCTCCCGCTCGGTCAGCGTGTCGAGCACCGAGCCCAGTTGGTCCTGCAGCAACCCGAAGCTGACGACGTCGACCGCGACGGCGGCCTCGCTGTCCTCGATGAAGTCACCGAGCTGGCTGTCGCCGTCCTCGCCGATGGTCTGGTCGAGGCTGATCGGCTCCCGCGCGTACTTCTGGATCTCGACGACCTTGTCCGGGCTGAGGTCCAGCTCCTTGCCCAGCTCCTCCGGCGTCGGCTCGCGACCGAGGTCCTGCAGCATCTGCCGCTGCACCCGGGCCAGCTTGTTGATCACTTCCACCATGTGCACCGGAATGCGGATCGTGCGCGCCTGGTCGGCCATCGCCCGGGTGATCGCCTGCCGGATCCACCAGGTGGCGTACGTCGAGAACTTGTAGCCCTTGGTGTAGTCGAACTTCTCGACCGCCCGGATCAGACCGAGGTTGCCTTCCTGGATGAGGTCGAGGAACTGCATGCCGCGGCCGGTGTAGCGCTTCGCCAGCGACACGACCAGCCGCAGGTTGGCCTCCAGCAGGTGGTTCTTCGCCCGCTCGCCGTCCTTGACCAGCCACTCCAGCTCCCGCCGCAGCTGCGGGCCGAGCTTGGCGGTGGTCTTCTTGGTCTTTCCGGCGGACCGGTTCAGATCGTCGTCCTGGCGGACCTTCTCGGCGGCGAACAGGCCCGCCTCGATCCGCTTGGCCAGCTCCACCTCGAGCTCGGCGTTGAGCAGCGGTACCTTGCCGATCTGCTTGAGGTAGGCGCGGACCGGGTCGGCCGAGGCCGCGGTCTCGGCGTCGCGCCGGGCCTGCAGGAACGCGCGCTCCTCCTCGTCGTCGTCCTCGACGGCCGGGACGACCTCCTCGTCCTCCTCGGCGTCGGCGAGGATGACCGGCTCTTCCTCGACCACCGCGTCGGGCGGCATGTCGTCGGGCATCGAGGGTTGCGCCCCCGGTTCGGTGCCGGTCGCGGGTGCGCCGGCCGAGGTCGGCGTGGCCGCGGTCCGGCGGCGCTTGCTTCCGCCGGCCGCACCGCCGCCGGCGCCCGGGCCCGCGCCGGTGCCGGGCGCCCCGGGGACCCCGACACCGGTCCCCCCGGCGGTGTCCGCGGCCTGCTCCCCGTTGGCGACGGCCAACCGGTTGGACCGGCGGGTCGGTCGGCTGGGCGGCCCGGCGGGTGCCGACAGGGGGGGCTTCGTCGGTGCGGTGTTGCGGGCAGTCACGAACGACCTCTCGAGCGCGGCGTCTGGGTCGGTCACGGGAGCGCGGGCGGCCGGGTAGGGCCTCGGGGGCTCACCATCGGGAGAACAACAGGGTAACCGACGCTACGCCGATGGCGGCGCCCCGATCGGCCGATCGGCCTAATCTGCCGACCGCGACGCCGGGCGGCTCAGCCACCCAGGGCGCCCAGGCTCGCGGCCAGCGAGGCACTGGCGGCCAGCGCGGCGGCCACCGACGCTCCGGCCGACCGGGCGACGTCCGCGGACCTGCTCTCGGCGAGCTGGTCGACGCCCATCGCCGCTAGGTCCGCCGGCTGCGGCTCGATCGTGACGACGGCGATGCCGGCGCGGCGCAGCCCGGCCACCTCCCGGCGCAGCCGGGCCCGAGCGTAGAGCCGGACCGGCAGATCGACCCGGCGCTGGAGCGTGCCGCCGGCGATCCCCATCGGCGCGACCACGACCACGAGGTCGAGCGCCGGAGCCAGCGGCGCCAGCAGGTCGGCGTTGGTCGGCGAATGGGTTCCCCCGTCCACGTAGGCCGCGCCGGCCACCTCGACCGGCGCGTAGTACGCCGGGATGGCGCAGGAGGCGGCGACCGCGGTCGCGACGTCGGTCGGCGGCGCGCCCGGCTGGCCGAACACCACCCGGGCGCCGTCGCGGAGCCGCACCGCCGGCAGCCACAGCGACCGCGCCGGCCAGCGCGACCCGTGCAGCCCGCGGACCGGCGCGACGATGGTCTCGGCCGAGCGCCGGCCGGAGGGCAGCAGAGCGGCACCGAGCACGCCCGGCCGGGCCGCCCACGGCCGCCGCAGCGCCGAACGCAGCGCCCCCGGGCCGGCGGGGCGCAGCCCCGCCGGCGCCCGCCGCGCCTGCGCCGGAGCCGCCGGCGCGCCGTACGCCCGCTCGATCAGCGCCCGGCCGACCGGACCCAGCGGCTCTCCGAGCGTCACCGAGAGCAGGTCCGGCGCCGACCAACCGGCCCGGAGGTACGCCGCCACCACCGAGCCGGCGCTGGTACCGACCAGGACCTGTGCGGTGCGCGGGTCCCAGTCGAACTCGGCCGCGAGCGCCGCCAGCACGCCGACCGAGTAGGCGTAGCCGACCGAGCCCCCGGCGCCGAGTACGACCGCGACCCGGCGCGGCCCGGCCGTGCTTCGCCCTTCGCCCATCCGCGGATCATGCCCGCCGGCCGGCGGGGACGGGCGCCGGTCAGGCCAGCGACTCGCGCCAGGCGCGGTGCAGCCCGGCGTAGCGACCGGACCCGCCGAGCAGCAGCTCCGGCGGTCCGTCCTCGACGATGCGGCCGTGCTCCATCACCAGCACCCGGTCGGCGATCTCCACAGTGGTCAGCCGGTGGGCGATGATCATCGCGGTGCGGTCGACGAGAATCGTGCGCAGGGCGCGCTGCACCAACCGCTCCGACGGCACGTCCAGGGAGGACGTCGCCTCGTCGAGGATGAGCACGGCGGGGTCGGCGAGGAACGCCCTGGCGAACGACACCAGCTGGCGCTGCCCGGCGGATAGCCGGCCACCGCGCTTGCGGACGTCGGTGTCGTAGCCCTCGGGCAGCGCCGCGAGAAAGTCGTGCGCGCCGATCGCCCGGGCCGCGGCCTCCATGTCGGCCCGGCTGGCATCCGGCCGGCCGAACGCGAGGTTGTCCGCGACACTGCCGGAGAACAGGAAGCTCTCCTGGGTGACCAGCACGACGGCGCGGCGCAGCGACTCCTCGTCGAGCTCGCGCACGTCGATCCCGTCGAGGAGCACCCGGCCAGTGCGCGGGTCGTAGAACCGGGCGATCAGGCGGGCCAGCGTGGTCTTGCCGGCGCCGGTCGCGCCGACCAGCGCGACCGTCTGCCCGGCCGGGATCGTCAGATCCAGCTGGGGCAGCACGTCGGTCTCGCCGTAGCCGAACCGGACCCCCTCGATCCGCAGCTCCCCCCGCGCGACGGGCAGCGCGCGCGGCGCCACCGGCTCGGGAACCGCCGGGTCCTCCTCCAGGACGCCGGCGAGCTTCTCCAGCGCCGCCGCCGCCGACTGGAAGGAGTTGTAGAACTGGCTGAGCTCCTGCATCGGCTCGAAGAACCGGCGCAGGTAGAGGAGGAACGCCGCGAGCACCCCGACGGTCATCTGGCCGTGCAACACCCGGCTGCCGCCGTAGAGCAGCACCATCCCGATCGTGATGTTCCCGAGCAGCTTGATCCCGGGCCCGTAGATCGCCACCAGCTGGAACGACCGGACGTTGGCGCGCCGGTAGTCATCGTTGAGGTGCTCGAAGATCTCCTGGTTGCGCGGCTCCCGCCGGAAGGCCTGCACCGCCCGGATGCCGCCCAGGGACTCGACGAAGTGGACGATGACCAGCGCGACGGTCTCCCGGGTACGCCGGTAGGCGATCGCGGACTCGCGCCGGAACCACACCGAGAGCCAGATCAGCAGCGGGAACACGAGCAGCGTGACGAGGCCGAGCGGCAGGTCGAGCAGCAGCAGGATCACGCCGATCGACACCACGGACAGCGCCGCGGTCACCAGCCCGTCCAGGCCGGTGTCGAGCAGCTCGGAGATCGCGTCGATGTCCGAGGTCAGCCGGGAGATGACCCGGCCGGAGGTGAACCGCTCGTGAAAGGACAGGCTGAGCCGTTGGAAGTGGTGGAACACCCGACGACGCAGCTCGAGCAGCAGCTCCTGGCCGACGATCCCGGTGCGCACCAGGAACACCTGCCGGGCCATGGCCTGCGTGGCGGTCGCCAGCACAAGCAGGCCGATCACCGTGTAGAGCACCCGGTGGTCCCGGTCGTGCAGGATCGCCGGGATGCCGCGGTCGATCCCGACCTTGACCAGGTACGGCCCGGCCATCGCCGCCGCGTTCTCCACCAGGATCACGACCAGAACCAGCCACAGCGCCCGGTGGTGCGGCCGCAGCAGCGACCGGAGCAGCCGGCGGCTGCGCGCCCGCAGCAGCACCGACACGCCGGAGGGCAGCTCCTCGCCGCCGTCCGGACCGACGCCGCGCCAGGTCTCGACGGCGGACGCGCTCATGACGCCGCCGCCACGTCGCCGGACTCCTGGGACAGGATCGCCCGGTAGGCGGGCACCCGGTCCAGCAGCTCCACGTGGGTGCCGACCGCGGTGATCGTGCCGCCCTGCAGCAGCGCCACCCGGTCGGCCAGCGCCACCGTCGACGGCCGGTGCACGACGACCAGGGCTGTGGTCGCGGCCAGCATGCGACGCAGCGCCTCCTCCACCAGCGCCTCGGTGTGGACGTCGAGCGCGGAGAGCGGGTCGTCGAGGATGAGCACCCGCGGCCGTCCGACCACCGCCCGGGCCAGCGCCAGCCGCTGCCGCTGGCCGCCGGACAGCGACATCCCCTGCTCGCCGACGCGGGTGTCGAGGCCCCAGGGCAGGTCGTGGACGAAGCCGGCCTGGGCGATGTCGAGGGCCGCCGCGACCTCCGCGTCGCTGGCCTGCGGATAGCCCAGCGTGACGTTCTCCCGGACGCTCGCCGAGAACAGCGTCGGGTCCTCGAAGGCCGTCGCCACCACCCGGCGCAGGTCGGGCAGCGTCAGCTCGCGGACGTCGACGTCGTCGACGGTGATCGCGCCGGCCGTGACGTCGTAGAGCCGGGGGACCAGCGCGGCCAGCGTGGTCTTCCCCGACCCGGTGGCGCCGACGAGGGCCAGCGTCTCGCCCGGCTCGATCACGAGGTTGACGTCGTGCAGGACCGGCTCGGCGCTGCCGGGGTAGCCGAAACCCACCCGGTCGAAGCGCAGCCGGCCACGCGGGGCGAGCAGCGTGCGGGCGACCGGTGGGTCGAAGATGTCCGGGCGGGTGTCGAAGACCTCGAAGACCCGGTCGGCGGCGGTCATGGCCTCCTGCCCGGTCGCGAGGATCCAGCCGAGGGCCTCGACCGGCCAGACGAGCAGCAGCAGCAGCGACATGAACGCGATCAGGCCGCCGAGGCTGAGCGAGCCCTGGGCCACCGCGAGCGCCCCGAGCAGCAGCACGATCGCCAGCGTGAGGTTCGGCAGCAGGTCGAGCACCGCCCAGAACCGGGCCAGCAGCCGCACCTTGCGCATCGACGAGCCGTAGAGCTGCCGCGCCCCGGCCTCGAACTTGGCCGCGACCAGCCGGCGGCGGCCGAAGGACTTGATCACCCGGATGCCGACCGCGGACTCCTCGACGGTGGTCGCGAGGTCGCCCTGCTGGTCCTGCACCTGCCGGCTGACCACCAGGTAGCCGGCCTCGAACCGCTGCGAGAGCCACACGATCGGTGCGGCGGAGGCGGCCACCACCAGGCCCAGCGGCAGGGACAGGTGGATCAGCAGCCCCACCACCGTGACGAACGTCGCGACGTTGACGACGAGGAACACCAGCCCGAAGCCGATGAAGCGGCGGATCACGCCCAGGTCGGTGGTCGCCCGGCTGAGCAGCTGGCCGCTCTGCCACCGGTCGTGGAAGCCGACCGGGAGCCGTTGCAGGTGGGCGTAGAGGTCGTTGCGGATCGCGGTCTCGATGCCGAGCGCGCAGTAGGACTGCACCCAGCGCCGGATGAAGATCAGCAGGGCCTCGGCGATGCCCATCGCCAGCGCGAGCAGTCCGAGCGGCAGCAACCGGCCGTCCTGTGGGTGCCGGACCGGCCCGTCGACCACCGCCTTGGTCACCAGCGGCACCGCGATGCCCGCGCCCACCGCGAGCAGCGCGGTCACCAGCATCGTGAGCATCTGCCCGGTGTAGGGCCGGACGTAGGACCGGAGCCGCCAGAGCGAGCGCAGGCGGAACGAACCGGTCTTGGGGGGCATCACTCGACGGTAGCGCGGCGCTCGGACAACCTCACATCGATATCGGCTGCCGGAGAGCCGCTGGCGTCAGCTCAGCCGGTCGGTCTCGTCGATCACGTCGATGGCCACCTTGCGCAGACCGTCCTCGTAACGCTTCGCGTGGTGGGCGCAGAACAACAGGTCACCGCCACCGGCGAGCACCACCCGGACGTAGGCCTGAGCGCCACAGCGATCGCAGCGGTCCGACGCTGTGAGCTCGGGGCCGGGGCGGGTCAAGGTGTCGTTCATGTGGCTTCTCTCTGGCGGGAGCAGTTACGGGGCCGTTCAGACCTGTGTTCGACGCGTACCGGCTTGCGGAGGGGGTCGCCGCGGTGTCCGTGCGGCGGTCCCGACCAGGTGAACACCCGGTTGACGGGGTGCGTTCCCGCGCCACCCGGGCGAGCCCCGGCGAACCAGGTCACAGTTCGGTCGCGGCCGGCCGGCCGGCTGGGCCGGCGGGGTCGTTGAATGCCCTCGCCGTCGGTGCCGCGGGGGCGTAGCGTCGGTGGTCCCGGTGCACGGGAAGGGGTCGCCATGGGGAGCAAGAACAAGGGCGGGCGCGAGCCGCGCAAACCCAAGAAGCCCAAGGCCTGACCGCAGCTGCGGTCCGGCCGCCCGTCCGCAGGCCGGTGACACCGGGTGTCTGGTGGCGCCGGTCTGCGTCGTGCTCAGCTCGAGCCCTCCGGCCGGGCACTGCCGAGCAGCACGTCGGACCACGACGGCACGCTGGAGCGCCGGCTCCCGGCCCGGCTACCGCGGTGGGTCGCCGGCGCGGCCGGCTCCGGGTGGTGCTCGGCTGGCTCCCGTTGCTCGGCTGGCTCCCGCTGCTCGGCTGGCGTGATGTGCTCGGTGGAGTCGCCGGGAGCCCGGCGCCGGGGCGCCCGCACCGGCGCCTGCCCCATCACCTCGCTGCGGGTGAACGTGGCAGCGGCGTCGTCCCCGGCGGTGAGCCGGCGCCGCACCGGGTCCCAGCGCCACACGGCCCGCCGCCGGCCCGCCCCGACGGCGTGCTCGAGCTGCAGCAGCCAGTCGCCGTCTTCGGCCCGCCAGGCGTCCCACTGCGCGGTATCGGCCGCGGCACCGAGCCGCTCGGCGACGATGTCCTCGAGCCGGCGACCCGCGTAGGCGAGGTCGCCGTCCGCGACCACGGCGTCGCGCCCCTGGCGGGCGACCGCAGCCCGCTCGGCGAGCACCGGCCCCTCGTAGCGCAGGACCCGCTCGATCGGTACGCCGGCCAGCCGGGCGACATCCTCCGGCGGCTGGCCGGCGCGGAACCGTGACTGGATGTCCCGGGGGGTCAGCGAGCTCTCCAGCCGGATCTCCAGCTGGCCGCCGAGCTCGCCCCGGACCGCCGCCCGGAGCCGGTCGTCGAGCGGCAGCCGGAAGCTGTCCCGCGTGCCGTCCGCGATCAGGACCAGATGGGTCCGGTCCTCGGTGACGGCCGCCACGCGCAGCTCGCGCATGTCCGGCCTCCTCACTCGTCCGGTGTCCGAGCGCCGGCGGCGCCGCGGTCTGCTAGGCCGACCCTACGAGCCGCGCCGACCGGGAAGGTGTTGGCTCGCCGGGGGAGCGCACCCGGTAACCGCCGTCGTATGCCACGCTGCCCGGGAACCCCACCTGGCGGGAGGGCCGATGCCGGCGCTGCGTCTCGGACCGATGCTGCGCTACGTCGATGACACCTGCGCCACCGTGTGGGTGGAGGCCGACGGGCCGGCGACGGTGTCGATCCTCGGCCGGGAGACCCGCACCTTCCACGTCGCCGGCCACCACTACGCGCTGGTCCGGCTCGAGGGTCTCGAGCCGGGCACCGCGACGCCCTACGACGTCGCGCTCGACGGGGAGCGGGTCTGGCCCGAGCCCGGCTCGGGGTACCCGCCCAGCCTGATCCGCACCACCGGGTGCGGCCCGACCTTCCGGTTCGCCTTCGGCTCCTGCCGGGTCACCGCGCCGCACCACGAGCCGTACACGCTGGACAAGACCCAGGACAAACGCGGCGTGGGCACCGACGCCCTGCAGGGGCTGGCCGCCCGGATGCGACGCACCGACCCCGAGCAGTGGCCGAACGCGCTGCTCTTCGTCGGCGACCAAGTCTACGCCGACGAGGTCTCACCCCAGACCCTCGAGTTCATCCGGGCCCGGCGGGACACCAGCGTGGCGCCCTACGAGCAGGTCGCGGACTTCGAGGAGTACAGCGAGCTCTACCGCGAGGCGTGGAGCGAGCCGACCGTGCGCTGGCTGCTCTCCACGCTACCCACCTCGATGATCTTCGACGACCACGACATCCACGACGACTGGAACACCTCCCAGGTTTGGCGGGAGGACATGGCGGCCACCTCGTGGTGGCGGAGCCGGATCGCCGGTGGCCTGATGGCGTACTGGCTCTACCAGCACCTCGGCAACATGACCCCGGCGACCATCGACGAGGACGGCATGCTGGCCGAGCTGACCGGGCTCGACGACGGCGGCCCGTTCCTGCGCGAGTTCGCGCTGCGGGCCGACGCGGAGGCCGACGGGCACAAGGGCTACCGATGGAGCTACCGCCGGGACCACGGTGGGGTGCGCCTGCTCGTGATCGACAGCCGCTGCGGCCGGGTGCTCGAGGGCGACCACCGGGAGATGGTCGACACCCGCGAGTGGGAGTGGCTCGAGGCACAGACCGGCGGCGACCCGGACCACCTGCTGATCGCGACCTCGCTGCCGCTGCTGCTGCCGGCCGCGATCCACCATCTGGAGGGCTGGAACGAGGCCGTCTGCAACGGCGCCTGGGGTCACCGGTTGGCCCGGGTCGGGGAGCGGATCCGGCAGGCGGTCGACCTGGAGCACTGGGCGGCGTTCCACCGTTCGTTCCGCGCGCTGGTCGGGCTGGTTCGCGAGGTCGGTTCGGGCCAGCGCGGCCGGCCGCCGGCGTCGATCGTCGTGCTCTCCGGCGACGTGCACTACTCCTACGTCGCGCAGGCTCGCTTCCCCGCCGCGGACGGGGTGCGCACCGAGGTCTACCAGGTGGTGTGCTCGCCGCTGCGCAACCCGATCCAGCGCAGCGTGCAGATGGGGGACCGGTTCGCTCGGACCCGGGCCGGCCAGTTCGTCGGCCGGTTGCTGGCCCGCAGCGCCGGGGTCCGCACCACCGGCGTGAGCTGGGACGTCGTCCAGGGTCCGTGGTTCCGCAACGCGGTGTCGACGGTGACGCTCACCGGCCGGGCGGCCAGCATCGCGTTCGAGCAGGCACCGGCGGGCAGCGGCGACGACCCGCGGCTGGTCACCGTGTACGCCGGCGACCTCACCGGCGGGCCCGCCACGGGGTGATCGGTAGCGGCCGCGGCGCCCCCCCCCCCGCGCCCCCGCCGCTACCGGTCATCGGGCGCTGTCGGGTGGCCGGCAGCGACCCGCCAGAATGCCGCTCGTGGCCACTCCCAGCGCGTCGTACTCGATCACCGTCCGGCTCGAGGTCCCGGCCGACCCGACCTCGGTCGGGTTGCTGACCACCGCGGTGGGCTCAGCCGGTGGTGTCGTCACCGCCCTGGACGTCTCCGAGTCCCATCCGGACCGGCTCACCCTCGACCTGACCTGCGCGGCCACCGACCAGGCGCACGCCGAACAGCTGACCGAGGCGCTGGGCGGGGTGGCCGGGGTGGTGATCCGCAAGGTCAGCGACCGCACGTTCCTGCTCCACCTCGGCGGCAAGATCGAGGTGCGCTCGAAGGTGCCGCTGAAGACCCGCGACGACCTGTCGATGGCCTACACACCCGGCGTGGCCCGGGTCTGCCTGGCGATCGCCGAGCACCCGGAGGACGCCCGCCGGCTGACCGTCAAGCGGAACTCGGTGGCGGTCGTCACCGACGGCTCGGCCGTGCTCGGGCTCGGCAACCTCGGCCCGAAGGCGGCGTTGCCGGTGATGGAGGGCAAGGCCGCGTTGTTCAAGCGGTTCGCTGACATCGACGCGTGGCCGATCTGTCTGGACACCCAGGACGTCGACGAGATCGTGCGCACCGTGCAGCTCATCGCCCCCGTGTTCGGCGGCATCAACCTCGAGGACATCGCCGCGCCGCGCTGCTTCGAGGTGGAGCGGCGGCTGCGCGAGCTGCTCGACATCCCGGTGTTCCACGACGACCAGCACGGCACCGCGATCGTCGTGCTGGCCGCCCTGACCAACGCCCTGCGGGTGGTCGGCAAGTCACTGCCCGGGGTGCGGATCGTGCTCTCCGGCGCCGGCGCCGCCGGCTCCGCGGTGCTGCGGCTGCTGCTGCGGGCCGGCGCCGCCGATCTTGTCGTCTGCGACGTCGGCGGGGTGCTGCACGTCGGCCGGGAGGGGATGGACGAGAACTCCAGCTGGATCGCGGCGAACACCAACCACGCGCGCCGGACCGGAACGCTGCGGGCCGCGGTGGCCGGCGCGGATGTGTTCATCGGGGTCAGCGCCCCGCACATCCTCGACGGTGACGACATCGCGACGATGGCGGGCAAGGCGATCGTGTTCGCGCTGGCCAATCCCGAGCCGGAGGTCGACCCGGTGGCCGCCCGGCGGTACGCCGCCGTGGTGGCGACCGGCCGCAGCGACGAGCCGAACCAGATCAACAACGTGCTCGCGTTCCCCGGGGTGTTCCGGGGGCTGCTCGACGCCGGGGCCACCGACATCGACCTCGACCTGGAGGTCGCGGCCGCCCGCGCGCTGGCCGGCGTGCTGCAGGAGGATCAGCTCAACCCGTCGTTCATCGTGCCCAGCGTGTTCGACCCGGCGGTGACCAAGGCGGTGGCGGCCGCCGTCCGCGCCGCGGTCGAGGTCCGACCGGGCTGAGCCCGCCGGCGTCAGCGATGCCGGTCGACGCCGACCAGCGCCGCGCCGACGATTCCCGCGTTGTTGAGCAGCTGAGCCGTCACCACCGGCGCCCGTACGTCGAGCAGGTGCAGCCACTTCGCGCTCTTCTTGCTCACCCCGCCACCGAGGATCACCAGGTCCGGCCAGAGCAGCGCGTCGAGCCGGTCGAGGTAGTGGTCGACCCGCCGGGCCCACTTCTCCCAGGACAGGTCGTCGCGCTCGCGAGCGGCGTCGCTGGCCCGCGTCTCCGCGTCGTGGCCGTCGATCTCGAGGTGACCCAGCTCGGTGTTGGGGACCAGCCGGCCGTCGAGGAAGACCGCGCTGCCGATGCCGGTGCCCAGCGTCACCATGACGACGACGCCCTCGACGTCCCGGCCGGCGCCGTAGGCCATCTCGGCGACGCCGGCGGCGTCCGCGTCGTTGAGCACCTTCGTCGCGGTTCCGGTGCTCTTGGCCACCACCGCGGCGACGTCGGTGCCGACCCAGGACTTGTCGACGTTCGCCGCGGTGTGCGCGACCCCGTCCTTGATGACCGCCGGGAACGTACATCCGATCGGGCCGGTCCAGCCGAAGTGCGCGAGCACCTCGGCGACGACCGGCGCCACCGCCTCCGGAGTGGCCGGCCGGGGGGTCTCGACCCGGTGCCGCTCGGCCACCAGCTTGCCGCCGTCGTCGAGGTCGACCGGCGCACCCTTGATGCCGCTGCCACCGATGTCGATGCCGAATGCCTGCATGGCCGCCTCCCTACCACCTGCTGCGGACCTCCGCACCCGAATAGGGTGCGCCATGTCCTTCGATCTCGACGGCTTCTTCGCGCTGCCGCGCGTCGCGGGGCTGGCGCTCTCGGCCGACGGCGCCCGGCTGGTCACCACGGTCGCGACCCCGTCGCGGGACGGCACCAAGTTCGTGTCGGCGCTGTGGGAGCTGGACCCGGTCGGCGCCGCGGCCCCCCGCCGACTGACCCGGTCGAGGGCTGGGGAGTCCGCGCCGGCGTTCCGGCCCGACGGTTCGCTGGTGTTCCTCTCGGCCCGGCCGGAGGTCGAGCCGGCCGCCGGTGCCGGCGACGACCAGGGCGACGAGGGCGGCTCGGACATCGGCGACGACGGCGGTGTGGCGGCGCTGTGGGTGCTGCCGCCGGCCGGCGAGGCGCACCGGCTGCATGTCCGGCCGGCTGCCGTCGAGGCGTTTGCGGTGGCCCGGGACAGCGGTGACATCGCGTTCCGGGCGGCGGCGTTCCCGGCGGCCACAAGCCCGGCCGCGGACCGGGAGCGGGCACAGGCGCGGTCGAAGGCCGGCGTCAAGGCGCTGCTGTTCGAGCAGTACCCGGTGCGGTTCTGGGACCACGATCTCGGTCCCCGCGAGCCACGGCTGTACCTGCTGCCCGCCGGGGAGACGGCCGAGCCGACCGACCTGGTGCCGGTGCCGGGCCGGGCGCTGGACGAGGCGGAGTTCGACGTGGCGCCGGACGGGTCGTTCGTCGTAACGACCTGGGCGGTGCCCGAGGGGCGCGGTCACCGCCGGCTCGACCTGGTGGTGATCGACACCCGCAGCGGGGAGCGGCGCACGCTGGCCGGGGCGACGGGCTTCGACCACGGGTCGCCGTCGATCTCCCCCGACGGCCGGGACGTGGTCTGCACCCGGTTGACCGCCGGCACCCCCGCCGCCGCGCCCGACGTCACGCTGTGGCTGGTCGACGTCGCGACCGGGGCGGGGCGCGACCTCACGCCGACCCTGGACCGCTGGCCGCAGGGGCCGCGGTGGGCACCGGACGGCGCGGTCGTGCTGTTCGTCGCCGACGAGGCCGGTCGTGGGCCGTTGTTCTGCGTCGGCCGCGACGGCGGCCCGGTCCGACGGCTGAGCATGGAGGGCACGTTCAGCGACCTGTGCCCGGCTCCGGACGGTGCGAGCGTCTACGCGCTGCGCTCGTCCTACCTCACGCCACCGGGCGCGGTCGCGGTGGCCGCCGACCGTAGCGACGGTGTGCCCCGGTCGGTGCCCACCCCCGGGCTGCCGCTGCAGTTGCCCGGCTCGGTCGTCGAGGTCCATGCCGCGGCCGGGGACGGCACGCCGGTCCGGTCCTGGCTGGTGCTGCCGGCCGGTGCCTCGGCGCAGGCGCCCGCGCCGCTGCTGCTCTGGGTGCACGGCGGCCCGCTCGCGAGCTGGAACGCCTGGCACTGGCGGTGGTGCCCCCATGTGTTCGCCGCCCGCGGCTACGCCCTGCTGCTGCCCGACCCGGCGCTGTCCACCGGTTACGGCCGGGACTTCATCGCCCGCGGTTACGGTCGCTGGGGGGACCGGCCCTACACCGACGTGATGGCCGCGGTCGACGCGGCGCTGGAGCGGCCGGATCTCGACGACGCCCGGACCGCGGTGATGGGCGGGTCGTTCGGTGGTTACCTGGCGAACTGGATCGCCGGGCACACCGACCGGTTCCGCGCGGTCGTCACCCATGCCAGCCTCTGGGCGCTGGACCAGTTCCACGGCACCACCGACGCCGGGGTGTGGTGGGAACGAGAGTTCGGCAGCCCGTACGACGACCCGTCCCGCTACGTCGAGAACTCACCGCATCGCCACGTCGCCGCCATCCGGACGCCGATGCTGGTCATCCACGGTGAGCGGGACGCCCGCGTCCCGATCAGCGAGGCGCTGCGGCTGTGGACCGACCTGTCCCGGCACGGGGTGGAGGCCAAGTACCTGTTCTTCCCCGACGAGAACCACTGGATCCTCAAACCAGGCAACGCGCGGGTCTGGTACGAGACCGTGCTGGCCTTCCTCGACCACCACGTGCTCGGCACCGAATGGGCCCGGCCGCGGCTGCTCTGAGGCCGCCCCGGGCGAGCCGCCCAGAACAGGCTACGATCGCGTAACCTACGGCAACGTAAGTACGCCGTACCCGCTCCGAAGGGACCGTCTCGATGCCGAACCTCGCGACCGCCGACCTCCTCGCCGAGCTCGAGCCCACCGTGGCCGCGAACCTCGACCGGCACCTCTCCGTCGCCAAGGAGTGGATGCCGCACGAGTACGTGCCGTGGGGCCAGGGCCGCGACTTCGCCGACATGGGCGGCCAGGCGTGGTCCCCGGACCAGTCCCGGCTGTCCAGGATCGCCCAGGTGGCCCTGGAGGTGAACCTGTTCACCGAGGACAACCTGCCGAGCTACCACCGGGAGATCGACGCCCGGTTCGGTCGGGACGGTGCGTGGGGCACCTGGGTGCACCGGTGGACCGCCGAGGAGGGCCGGCACGCGATTGTCATGCGGGACTACCTCGTGGTGACCCGAGGCGTCGACCCGGTTGCGCTCGAGCGGGGCCGGATGGCCACGATGGAGCAGGGCTACGACAGCGGCGGGAAGAGCACGCTCGAGGCCATCGCGTACGTGTCCTTCCAGGAGCTGGCGACCCGGATCTCGCATCGCAACACCGGCCGGATCACCGATGACCCGGTGGCCGAGAAGCTGCTCACCCGGGTCGCCACCGACGAGAACCTGCACATGGTCTTCTACCGCGACCTGATCCGGGCGGCCTTCGAGCTCACCCCCGACCAGACCATGGTCGCGGTCACCGCCGAGGTCACCGGTTTCGAGATGCCGGGGGCGAACATCGCCGGCTTCCAACGCAAGGCCGCGCAGATCGCCAAGGCCGGCATCTACGACCTGCGGATCCACCATGACGACGTCCTGATGCCGGTGCTGCGGCACTGGGGCGTCTTCGAGATGACCGGCCTCGGCGAGGTGGGGGAGCGGGCCAGGGAGCGGCTGGCGGAGTTCATGACCGACCTCGACGGCCAGGCCGGCCGGTTCGTCGAGCAGCGGGCCGCCAGCGCCGCCCGGGTCGCCGCCCGCCGCGGGGCCGAGGCGCTGACGCCGTAGCGCCGCGCTCGTCGCACCCGTCGCACCCGTCGCCCCCCGCACCCGTCGCCCCCCGCACCCGTCGCCCTCCCGCGCGGTGATCGATAGTGGATCACCCGCGGCGGGCGCGGCTCATCCGCTATCGATCTACCCGGGTCGACGACGGTGGCTCCGACGGTGGGCCGGAGGGTGGGCCCGACGGCACCGCCGAGTGGCAGCGGCGGCGGGCACGCGCCCCCGGTCAGCCGATCCGGCGCAGCTCGTGGCGGAACCGGGCCGCGTTCTCGACGTAGCGCCGGACCGAATCGGCGAACGCCCCCGGCCGGACGGCGTCGAGCCGAAGCCGGGCCGGTACGCCGAGCGCCATCGCCCGCTCGGGGACGTCGGTGCCGGTCGGGACGAGCGCCCCGGCACCCACCAGCGCCCCCCGGCGCACCCGCACGCGGTGCAGCACCACCGCGCCGGAGCCGATGAGGCAGTCGTCCTCCACCGTGCAGCCCTCCAGGTGCGCGTTGTGGCCGACGACGCACCGGTCCCCGACGACGGTGGGGTGCTCGTCGGTGGCGTGGACGACGGTGCCGTCCTGCACCGACGTCCGGGCCCCGATGCTGATCTCGCCGTAGTCGCCGCGGAGCACCGCAGCCGGCCAGACGCTGGCCTCAAGTCCGACCCGGACCGCGCCGATCAGGACCGCGTCGGGATGCACGAAGGCGCTCGGATCGATCGCTGGCTCCCGGTCCCCCAGCGCATAGATCGGCACGGGCGCTTCCTACCAGGTAGGGTCCGGAACCGCTCGGGCGGCCGGCACGTCATGGAACCCGAGGGCGGGCGTTCACCGGAAGCCGAGCCGGGGAACAGACCGCTGCGCGGCGATGTCAGACGCGGCGAACGTCGCGGGCACAGAACCGGCCGCCGGTGCGTTACACCCGCGCGCCCGACCCGAGAGCGAGGGGCACCATGGCTACTGACTACGACACGCCACGAACCAACGAGGACGAGCTCGGCGAGGACAGCCTCGAGGAGCTCAAGGCCCGCCGGGCCGAAGCGCAGGCCGGCACGGTCGACGTCGACGAGGCCGACCTGGCCGAGTCGCTGGAGCTGCCCGGAGCCGATCTGTCCGGCGAGGAGCTCACCGTCCGGGTAATGCCGCGCCAGGCCGACGAGTTCACCTGCGCGCACTGCTTCCTGGTGCATCACCGCAGCCAGCTCGCCGGCGAGAAGAACGGTCAGCTGGTCTGCCGGGAGTGTGCCGCCTGAGCCCTCCGCGGCCGGACGAGCCGGCGGGGCGCAACAGCCTGCCGGAACTCGTTGCGCGGCTGGTCTCGGAGGAGTCCCTGGATCGCTCCGCCCGCAGCCGGCTGCTCGGCCGGCTCGCGCTGGCGCTGGCCGGCCGCGCTCGCGGTGCCGGGGGTGGCGCGATCACCGGCGGCCGGTGGCTGGTCGACGTCGTCCTCGAACTCGCGCCGCACCTGGCGGTGCGGGACCTGACGACGCTGCGTGCCCACCACGGTGGACGCTCCGGTGACGAGCTGGCCGAGGCGCTGGTCGCCGCGGCCGCCAAGACCACCGCCGCGATCGGCGCCGCCGGCGGCGCCCTCGCCGCCCTCGAGTTCGCTGCCCCGCCGACCCTGCTGACCGCGCCGGTCCAGCTCGCCGCCGAGACCGTGGCCGTGGTCGCGGTCGAGCTCAAGCTGGTCGCCGAGCTGCACGAGGTCTATCGCGCCGCGGTACCGGCACCGCCGGCGGAGCGGGCCGCGGCGTACGCCGTCGCGTGGGCGCGCCAGCGCGGCGTGGACCCTTTCGGCTCCGGCGGTCTGGGCAGCGTGCTGGGCACCGCCGCGCGCCGGGAGCTGCGCCAGCGGCTGGTCCGTCGGACCGGGCGCAACGTCGTCACGCTCGCGCCGTTCCTGGCCGGCGCGCTCGCCGGTGCGGAGATGAACCGACGCCAGACCCGCAGCCTCGGCGCGGCGGTCACCCGCGACCTGCGCCGGCGCGCGACCGGCGGCTGGTTCCGGCCGTAGCGGCTCGCCGGGGCTGCCTCAGCTGACCGCTGCCTCAGCTGACCTCTTCGACCCCCGGGGGCAGCGAGCCGCTCGCCTTGGCCCAGGTACGCGCCGCCTGCCGGGTCGCGAGCATCCGGGCGACGCCCATCGCCACCCCGCTCGCCGCCGCCCAGCTCAGCGCCTCCGGCCAGCTCGTCCCCGGCGAGACCGGGTTCGTCGGCGGCGTCCGGCCGGTCACCTTGGTCCACACCGTCGTGAGGACCTTGCGCACGGCGATGCCGGCGAGGATCGCGCTCACGCCGCCGAAGATCTTCCAGCCCGCCTGGGAGGCCGCCTTGGCCATGTCGCCCGCCTCTGTGCTCGCAGAACCCGCCGCCGCGGCTGCCGGCCAGTCTCCCGCAGCGGGTCGACGCCCGCTACGGCGGGTCGACCCGCCGGGCCGTCCCCCGGTCCAGCCCGGTCGGCGGATCTGACCTGACCCCCTTAGGTGGCGGCGCGGGCCCGCTCCAGCGCCGCCGCGAGCTCCTGGGGGCGGCGGGAGCCCACCAGCCAGTACGGCGTGTCGTCGGCCGGGTCGACCACCACGAGCCGGACCGCGCCCGGCAGCCACGACCGGGTGACGGTGTAGGCCATCGGGTCGGCCTCGCGACCGGTCGCCAGCCGCACCTGCGCCCGGTCGAGGACCCGGATCTCGCCGGCGAAGGCCAGCGGCAGCACGGCCCGGCCGGCGTGGAGCACGCCGTCCCGGACCTGGACCCGCGCCGCCGAGGCGAAGACCAGCAGGCCGGCGGCGGCCGCCCCGAACACCGCGTACGTCGCGACCTTGACCGGCAGCGGCAGCCCGACGTGGAACTCCGCCCCCAGCAGCGCGACCAGGCCGGCCGCGACCGGCCACCACCAGACCGGGACGTGCAGCCGCTCCTCGAACGCCGTCGGGCCCGGGGACTCCGTCACGCCCAGCAGGATCGCACCGCGGCGGGCGGGCTCGCCGCCGGGCCGGCGCGGTCGGTAGCGTTGCGGCCCGTGACCTCGACGTTCGACGGCCGGCTCTCGCCGTCGGCGCCGACCGCTGCGCCGCCGGCCGCGGTCGTGCCCGCGCCGCACCCGGCCGCGCCACCGCCGGGCACCCGGATGGGGCCGCACTACGAGGAGTGCTTCGCCTGCGGCACGGTCCGACCGGGCGGCCTGCGGATGGTGCTCACGGTCGGGGCCGGGCTGCGGGTGACCGCCGAGTTCACGGTCACCGACGAACATCAGGGGGCGCCGGGGCTCGCGCACGGCGGCGTGCTCGCCGCCGCCTTCGACGAGACCCTCGGCTCGCTGCTGTGGCTGCTGCACACCCCCGCTGTCACCGGCCGGTTGGAGACGGACTACCTGCGCCCGGTCCCGGTCGGCTCGACGTTGTTCCTCGCGGCCGAGTGCACCGGGGTGCTCGGCCGGAAGATCTACAGCCGCGGCACCGGCCGGCTCGACGGTCCGGACGGGGTGCTCGCCGTCCGCGCCGCCGCGCTGTTCGTCGCCGTACCGCTGGAGCACTTCACCACCCACGGGCGTCGGGAGCCTGACCTCGAGGCGCGTTTCCGGGAGAGCTACAACCCATGACCGAGCTCGAGGTCCTGCTCCACCGGCTCGACCCGGAGCTGCCGGTGCCGGCGTACGCCCACCCCGGCGACGCCGGCGCGGACCTGTGTACCGCGGTCGACGTCGACCTGCCGCCGGGGGAGCGGGCCGTCGTCCCGACCGGTGTCGCGATCGCCCTGCCCGACGGCTACGCCGCGTTCGTGCACCCGCGGTCCGGGCTCGCCGCCCGGTACGGCGTGTCGCTGGTCAACGCCCCCGGCACGGTCGACGCGGGCTACCGCGGTGAGATCCGTGCGACCCTGGTCAACCTGGACCCACGCGAGCCGGTCCGGTTCCGGCGCGGTGACCGCATCGCGCAGCTGGTCGTCCAGCGGGTGGAGCGGGTCCGCTTCACCGTCGTCGACAGCCTGCCGGAGTCGGTCCGCGCCGACGGGGGGTTCGGGTCCACCGGCGGGTACGCCGCCAGCACCGACGAGGGAGCGTGATGGTCTTCCGACGCCGCCGCAGGGCGGACAGCGACCTGCCGGCCGAGCTCGACGGGCACGCCGACGACCTGGCCGACGACCCGGCCGGGTCGGCGGGTGCGGGCGAGGGCGTCGAGCCGGTGCGACCGGACGGCCCCTGGGACGCCGACGACGCGCCGGCCGACGAGCTGACCCGGCTCGACCTCGGCGGCCTGCGGGTGCCGGTGCTCGACGGGATGGAGGTCCGGGTCGAGGTCAGCCCCGAGCAGCAGGTGGTCGCCGCCACGCTGATCATGGGCAGTGGCGCGTTGCAGATCAACGCGTTCGCCGCTCCGCGCCGCGAGGGTATCTGGGCCGAGGTCCTCGAGGAGATCGCGACGTCGCTGCGCGCGGGCGGCGGCTCGGCGGAGTCGGCGACCGGACCGTTCGGGCTCGAGCTGCGCGCCCGGGTGCCTGCCGAGGTGCCCGGGCAGGGCGTCGGCCCGCAGCCGGCCAGGTTCGTCGGCGTGGACGGCCCGCGCTGGTTCCTCCGCGGCCTGTTTACCGGCGCTGCCTCGACCGACCCGGTGCAGGCGGCGGCGCTGGAGGAGGCGTTCCGCAACGTCGTGGTCGTCCGCGGGAACGAGGCGATGGCGCCGCGCGACCCGCTGCCGCTGCGGCTTCCGCAGGAGGCGCTGGACGCCGCCGCCGCCGCACCGGAGGGCCCGGACGGCCCGGACGGCCCCGACGGCCCCGACGGTCGCGGTGGCATCGACCCGTTCGAGCGCGGCCCGGAGATCACCGAGGTTCGCTGAGTCCCCGCTGGACGGCGGGCAGCGCACGCGGAAGGTTCGACCCTCGGCTACCGTTTCCCGGGGGGCGGAGCGCCCGGAACGACGCGGCGCCCAGAACGACGCGGCGCCCAGAACGACGCGGCGCCCAGAACGACGCGGCGCTGGCCAACGAGAGGGAGACCGACGTGGGTGACGAGGACGGCCGCGGGCTCGGCGGCCGCATGCGCCAGGCCCTGCACCGGCTGGCGGCCGACCGCGGACAGCTCGACGCGGAGGAGCTGCAGGGGCAGATCGAGTCCGCCGGCGCCACCGCTGTCGTGCGCTGCGGCGACCGCGACCGGGTCTGCGTCGCGGGCACGCTGCGGACCGTGACGCTGCGGCCGCGCGGTGGTGTGCCGGCTCTCGAGGCCGAGCTCTGGGACGGGTCCGGCACCGTGGCGCTGGTGTGGCTCGGACGGCGCCGGATCCGCGGGGTCAGCCCCGGCCGCAGCGTCGTCGCGCACGGGCGGATCAACGTGTCCAGCGGGCGTCGTACGATCTTCAACCCGATCTACGAGCTTCGACCGACCGGCAGCTGACCTGCCGCGGCCGGGCTCAGCCGGCGACCGGACCGGAGAGCAGGTCGTCGAGCTGGTCCTCGGCTTCGGCGGTCGCCACGAACAGCAGCTCGTCGGCGGCCTCCAGCGGGTCGTCGGCGCTGGGCACCAGCACCCGCCCACCGCGCAGGATCGCGACCAGCGCGGTGTCCGGCGGCCAGGTCACGCTGCCGATCCGCTGCCCGACCAGCGGCGCGTCGGTCGGCATCACCATCTCGACCAGGTTCGCCTCGCCGGCCCGGAAGGTCATCAGCCGGACCAGGTCACCCACCCCCACCGCCTCCTCCACCAGCGCGGAGAGCAGCCGCGGCGGAGACACGGCGGTGTCGACCCCCCACGACTCGTTGAACAGCCACTCGTTCTTCGGGTGGTTGATGCGGGCCACCGTGCGTCCGACCCCGAACTCGGTCTTGGCCAGCAGCGAGACCACCAGGTTGACCTTGTCGTCGCCGGTGGCGGCCACCATCACCTGGCAGCGGGGCAGTCCGGCCTCCTCCAGCGAGGCCACCTCGCAGGCGTCGGCCAGCAGCCACTCGGCGCCCGGGACGCTGTCCACCTTGATCGCCTGCGGCTCCTTGTCGATCAGCAGCACCTCGTGACCGTTGCCGAGCAGCTCCAGCCCGATCGAGCGGCCGACGTTGCCGGCTCCCGCGATGGCGACCCGCATCAGTGCTCACCCTCCGGCTCGGCGCCCAGGACCCGTTCCACCCGCGGCAGGTCGGCATTGGCGACGACGACGTGCACGAGATCGCCCTCCTGCAGCACCGTCGACTGGGTCGGGACGCTCGCGTCGCCGAGCCGGGTGATGAACGCGACCCGCATACCGGCGGCCGCCTCGAGGTCGGTCAGCCGCCGCCCCACCCAGTCGGGGTGCACGTGCACCTCCGCCAGCACCACCCGGCCGCTGGGGTCGCGCCACTCCGGCTCCGAGCCCGCCGGCACCAACCGGCGCAGCATCCGGTCGGCGGTCCAGCGCACGGTCGCCACGGTGGGGATCCCCAGCCGCTGGTAGACCGCCGCGCGGCGCGGGTCGTAGATGCGGGCGACGACGTTCTCCACGGCGAAGGTCTCCCGGGCCACCCGGGCGGAGATGATGTTGGAGTTGTCGCCGCTGCTGACGGCCGCGAACGCCGCCGCGGTCTCGATGCCGGCCTGGCGCAGGACGTCCCGGTCGAACCCCACGCCGGTCACCTTGGTGCCGGCGAAATGGGGCGCGAGCCGCCGGAACGCCTCGGCGTTCTGGTCGACGATCGCGACCGTGTGGCCGAGACCCTCCAGGCCGTGCGCGAGCATCGACCCGACCCGCCCGCAGCCCATGATCACGATGTGCACGTGCGGTCGTCCTCCCGGTCGCTGCCGCGTGCCCACCGCGGCCGGCGAAACGCTACACGGGCGAGATCCTCGACCAGCGGAGCTGCGCCCGCTTGGACGCATACGATTTGCGCCGTGCCTTCGCCGCCGGACTTCGTCAAGCGCCTGTTCGTCGGGCAGCCGTTGCGCAGCGACAAGCTCGGCGAGACGCTGCTGCCCAAGAAGCTGGCGCTGCCGGTGTTCGCCAGCGACGCGCTGTCCTCGGTCGCGTACGCCACCGAGGAGATCCTGCTCATGCTCTCGATCGCGGGGCTGAGCTTCTACCATCTCGCGCCCTACCTCGCCGGCGCCGTCGTGCTGCTCATGTTGGTCGTGGTGGCGTCGTACCGGCAGAACGTGCACGCCTACCCCAGCGGTGGCGGTGACTACGAGGTCGCGACCACCAACCTCGGGCCGACGGCCGGGCTCACCGTCGCCAGCGCGCTGCTCGTCGACTACGTCCTCACCGTGGCCGTCTCGATTTCGGCCGGGGTGGCCAACATCGTCTCCGCTGCACCGAGCCTGGCCGGCCACGAGGTGCTCCTCACGCTGGCCATCGTCGGCACCATCACCGCGCTGAACCTGCGGGGCGTGCGCGAGTCGGGCACCGCGTTCGCCATCCCGACGTACGGCTTCATCCTCGGGGTCGCCGTGATGATCGGCTGGGGCTTCGTGCAGCTCGCGACCGGTCACCACCTGCAGGCCGAGAGCGCCGGCTACCGGATCCGGCCGGAGGAGACCAACCTCGCCGGCTTCGCCGTGGTCTACCTCGCGATGCGGGCGTTCGCCTCCGGCTGTACGGCGCTGACCGGAGTCGAGGCGATCAGCAACGGCGTGCCGGCGTTCAAGAAGCCGAAGAGCAAGAACGCCGCGACGACGCTGGCGTTGATGGGCGGCATCGCGGTGACGATGTTCGTCGGCGTGACCGTGCTCGCGCTGGTCACCCACGTGCACGTCGCCAACCGGGACAGCGACCTCATCGGGCTCACCGGCCCGTCGAAGACCGTCATCGCCCAGATCGGGGCGGCGGTCTTCGGCGGCGACAAGTCGCTGGGCTTCCTCTACGTGCAGGCCGTGACGGCGCTGATCCTCGTGCTGGCCGCCAACACCGCGTTCAACGGCTTCCCGGTGCTGGCCTCGATCCTGGCCCAGGACCGCTACCTGCCCCGGCAGCTGCACAACCGCGGCGACCGGCTGGTCTACAGCAACGGCATCCTGCTGCTGGCCGGGTTCGCCGGGGTCCTCATCTACGTGTTCGGGGCGTCGCCCACCCGGCTGATCCAGCTCTACATCGTCGGGGTGTTCGTCTCCTTCGTCTGCAGCCAGACCGGCATGGTCCGCCACTGGACCCGGCTGCTGCGCACCGAGCGCGACCCGTTGGCGCGGCGGCGGATGGTCCGCTCGCGGGTCATCAACGCCATCGGCGCCACATTCACCGCTGCGGTGCTGACCATCGTGCTCGTCACCAAGTTCCTGCACGGCGCGTTTATCGTCGTGCTCGCCATGCCGGTGATCTGGCTGACGATGCGGGCGATCCGCCGGCATTACGACAACGTGAGCCGTGAGCTGGTTCCCGACGACGAGGATCCGCTGCTGCCCTCCCGCAACCATGCGGTCGTGCTCGTTTCGAAGATTCACAAGCCGACCCTGCGGGCTCTCGCGTACGCCCGGGCGACCCGGCCGTCGACGCTGGTGGCGCTCACCGCCAAGGTCGACGAGCGGGACGCGCAGGCGCTGCAGGACGACTGGGACGCCCGCAACATCCCGGTTCCGCTGGTGCTGCTCGACTCGCCATACCGGGAGATCACCAAGCCCGTGCTCGACTACGTCAAGAACATCCGCCGGGAGAGCCCACGCGACGTCGTGACCGTCTACATCCCGGAGTACGTGGTGGGGCACTGGTGGGAGCACATCCTGCACAACCAGAGCGCGCTGCGGCTCAAGACCCGGCTGCTGTTCCAACCCGGCGTGATGGTCACCAGCGTGCCCTGGCAGCTGACCTCGTCGGGGCGGCGGACCCGCCGCCCGGAGCGGCCCGGTCCCGGGCACACCCGGGGGCTCGGCCGCGGTCCGCGTTCGTCCCGGGCCGTCGCCGGCCGGCCGGACCCCGACCCGGAGCCGGTGGCTCCCGGCGGAGCGCCGGCGGGATCGCGCTGAGCGCGGTCGGTGACGGCGGGGACACGGTCTCGGCCGGTGCGGACCGGCTCAACCCCGGGGCCGAGCTCGTCCTCACCGTCGGTGCGGTCGCGACCGGAGGCGTCTGCGTCGCCCGGCACGAGGGCCGGGTCGTGTTCGTCCGGCACACGCTGCCCGGCGAGCGGGTCCGGGCCCGGATCACCGAAGGCGGCCCCGCCAGCCGGTTCCTGCGCGCGGACGCCGTCGAGATCCTGCTGGCCGCGCCGGAACGGGTGCCGCCGCCATGTCCATACGCCGGCCCCGGCCGCTGCGGCGGCTGCGACTGGCAGCACGCGGCGCTGCCGGCGCAGCGCGCGCTCAAGGCGGCGGTGCTGGCCGAGCAGCTGCGCCGGCTGGCCGGGTTGGACTGGCCGGTCGAGGTGATCGAGGTGCCGGGTGCGCCGGGCGGGCTGGGCTGGCGCACCCGGGTCGGTTTCGTGGCCCGGCCGGACGGCGTGCTGGGCCTGCGCCGGCACCGCTCGCACGACGTCGAACCGGTTGATCGCTGCCGGATCGCGCATCCGCAGGTGACCGCGGTCGGGGCCGAGCGCCGGCGGTGGCCGGGTACGACGGCCGTCGAGGTCATCGCCGGCGTCGGCACCGGCGACCGGGCGGTCGTGGTCACCCCGGACCGGCGCGGCGCGCCGGTGGCGGCCCCGCCGCTGGATGCTCCGGCGGCGCTGCTGCGCCGCCACCCGCGCGCGGCCGGCGGACGCGGGCGGGGCCCGGCCGCCGCCACGGCGGTCCGCGGCCGTCCGGGGGTACGGGAGCGGGCGGCCGGCCGGAGCTGGCGGGTCAGCGGTGGCGGCTTCTGGCAGGTGCACCCCGCGGCCGCCGACACCCTCGTCGACGCGGTGCTGCAGTTGCTCGTCCCCGCCGCGGGGGAATCGGCGCTGGATCTCTACTGCGGTGTCGGCCTGTTCGCCGGCGCGCTCGCCGAACGGGTCGGGCCGGGGGGTCGGGTGGCCGCGGTCGAGGCCGACCCGACGGCGGCCGCCGACGCTGCGTACAACCTGCGAGACCTGCCGCAGGTGCGGGTGGAGTGCGGGCGGGTCGAGCCCGTGCTGCGCCGGCTGGGGCTGCGCCGGGCCGATCTGGTCGTCCTCGACCCACCCCGCGCCGGCGCCGGCGCGGAGGTGGCCCGCAGCCTCGCCGGCATCGGCGCGCGGGCGATCGGCTACGTCGCCTGCGACCCGGCGGCGCTCGCTCGCGACGTCGCGGTGTTCGCGGCCTCCGGCTACCGGCTGACCGGGCTGCGGGCTTTCGACCTGTTCCCGATGACCGCCCACGTCGAGGCGGTGGCGCTGCTCGAGCCGCAGCCGCACCCGCAGCCGGACCCCCCGGCCGCCCCGGCCGGCGGGTCGCGGTGACCCCCGGTGCCCCGACGGGGGTCCCCGCCGGCTGGCCGGCCGCGATCCGGCCGCCGGGCGCGCCGGACTGGGAGCGGACCGCCGTCGCCTGGCTCTACGACCTGTGCCCGGCCGACTATCGGGCCCATGACGTGCTGCGCCGCTACCCGCTGGTGCTGGCCCGCTTCGCCGCCATGCACGTCGCCGTGGGGGTGGAGGCGGCCCGGCGTGGACTCGGCACCACCCGGGCGGAGCTGCGCGACGTGGTGCCGCCGGCGGCGGTCGACGCCGCGATCTCGGCGTACGAGCGGGAAGGCGCCCGGCTGGTTGCGGCCGGGCGAGGGGTCGCGCTGGTCGAGGCCGCGTTGCGGGGTGGCCGCTTCGCGCCCCGGCTGTAGCGCAGCGGCCGGCCCGCGCCGCCGCCGGCGCTTACCCTGCTGCGGGGGGATCCGTGCGCGACAAGGGAGTCGACCGTGACGCTGCTGGACTCGATCGAGGGCCCCGCCGACCTGCGTCGCCTCGACCCGGCGGCCCTGCCCGGGCTGGCCGCCGAGATCCGGGACTTCCTGGTGGCCGCGGTCAGCCGGACCGGCGGGCACCTCGGCCCCAACCTCGGTGCGGTCGAGCTGACCCTCGCCCTGCACCGGGTCTTCGACTCGCCGCGGGACCGGATCCTGTGGGACACCGGGCATCAGGCGTACGTGCACAAGATCCTCACCGGCCGGCGGGCCGGGTTCGCCGGGCTGCGCCAGGCCGGCGGGCTCTCCGGCTACCCGAGCCAGGCCGAGAGCCCGCATGACGTCATCGAGAACTCGCACGCCTCCACCGCGCTGTCCTACGCCGACGGGCTGGCCAAGGCCTACACGATCAGGGGCGAGACCGACCGGGCGGTGGTGGCGGTGGTCGGCGACGGCGCGCTCACCGGCGGCATGTGCTGGGAGGCGCTGAACAACATCGCCGCGGCGCCGGACCGGCCGGTCGTCATCGTGGTCAACGACAACGGGCGTTCCTACGCCCCGACCGTCGGCGGGCTGGCCGACCACCTTGCCGCCCTGCGGCTGCGTCCCGGCTACGAGCACATGCTCGACGGCGTTAAGGGCGTCCTCGGGCGTACGCCGGTCGTCGGGCCGCCCCTCTACGACGCGTTGCACGGGATGAAGAAGGGGCTCAAGGACCTCGTGCAGCCGCAGGCCCTGTTCGAGGACCTGGGCCTGAAGTACGTCGGCCCGATCGACGGCCACGACGTCGGGGCGGTGGAGTCGGCGCTGCGGCGGGCCCGCGACTTCGGCGGCCCGGTGCTGGTGCACTGCGTCACCCGCAAGGGCTTCGGCTACGGGCCCGCGGAGGCCGACGACGCCGACTGCTTCCACGGCGTCGCGGTGATCGACCCGGTCTCCGGCCGGCCGGTCTCCACCGCCGCCCGGCAGTGGACGGCCGTGTTCGCCGACGAGATGGTGGCGATCGGCGCGCAGCGGCCGGACCTGGTCGCGGTCACCGCGGCGATGCTGGCCCCGGTCGGCCTGCACCCGTTCGCCGGTGCCTACCCGGACCGGGTGTTCGACGTCGGGATCGCCGAGCAGCACGCGGTCACCTCCGCCGCCGGCCTCGCCCTCGGGGGCTTGCATCCGGTGGTGGCGGTGTACGCGACGTTCCTCAACCGCGCGTTCGACCAGGTGCTGATGGACGTCGCGCTGCACCGGCTGCCAGTGACGTTCGTGCTGGACCGGGCCGGTGTCACCGGCGACGACGGACCGAGCCACAACGGCATGTGGGACCTGGCGATGCTCCAGGTCGTGCCGGGGCTGGCGATCGCCGCGCCGCGCGACGGTGCGACGCTGCAGGCCGAGCTGCGGGAGGCGGTCGCGACGGCCGACGGCCCGACCGTGCTCCGTTTCCCCAAGGGCGAGGTGGGTGCGGACATACCGGCCGTCGGCCGGATCGGCGGGATCGACGTGCTGCGCACCGGTGCCACGCCCGACGTTCTGCTGGTGGCGGTGGGGGCGATGGCGCCGGTGTGCATGGAGCTGGCCGAGCGGGTGGAGCGGCAGGGGATCGGCGTCACGGTGGTGGACCCGCGCTGGGTCAAGCCGGTCGACCCGGAGCTGCCGGTGCTGGCCGCGCGGCACCGGCTGGTTGCCACCGTCGAGGACGGCTGCCGGGTCGGCGGGGTCGGCGCGGCGGTCGCCCAGGCACTGGCGCGCGCCGCGGTTCCGGTGCCGGTCGCCAGCTACGGGATTCCGGCGGAGTTCCTGCCGGTTGGGCGGCGAGCCGACCTGCTCGAAGCGCTGGGGCTGACCGCGCGAGCGCTGGCCCGTGAGGTGATCGAGGCGGTCGCTCGGCTGGAGCCGACGCTGCCGCTCGGCGACGGCGACGGCGACCGCGACGGGAACGAGGACGCGGCGGCAGCCGGCGGGACCGCTGGGACCGAGTCGGCTCAGCGGTAGAGCGGGTCCCGCAACCACGGCCGGTCGGCGACCGCCGGGTCGCGGAGCACGACCTCGGCCGGGCGCCCACCGGCTGGTGCGACCGCGACCTCGTCGGCGGTGACCAGCACCGGCCGGTCGAAGCCACGGTCGGCCGCCGCCGTCGCCGCCGCGGCGGCCAGCGCGAACGCCGGGTCGGTGCGGGACAGGTCGCACCAGCCGCGGGTGCGCATCGGCACCGCCACCGCCCGCAGCCCGGCCGCCTCGCCGGCGACCAGGGCGGCCCGCAGCGGCGCGGCGGCGAGCAGCGTGACGACGTCGCAGTCGCCCATCGGGCGCAGCGGCTCGGTCGGCGTCCGCCGGTACCGCTCGGCGGCCAGCTCACCCATCCGGTTCAGGTAACCCAGCGCCGGCGGCCACCAGTCCTCCGCCGGTACGCCGGCCGCCTGCAGCGCCGGCTGCGAGACGACCAGCACCTCGTCCGGCCGGTCCGGATCGAGACCGGCAAACCCGAGCCCGAGGTCGATCGCGCTGCCGAGCACCCGCAGCCGGACCCAGTCCAGCCCGGGATGGCGGACCGAGCCGACCGGAACGCCGACCGGCCGGGCCCGCTCGGCCAGGTCCGCGACCGACCGGTCGGCGAGCCAGCGCCGCCGCAGCAGCTCCGCGGCCAGCCGGACCCGGCCGGCCCGCGACTCCGGGTCGGCGCCGGCCAACGCCTGCCGGCACTCCCGCCAGGACACGCGGACCGCCGGCGCCCGGGTGAGCGTGAGTCCCTCGACGCCCGGCAGCAGGTCGAGGTCGTGCTGGACCGACGCCGCCAGCGCGCAGCGGCGCAGAGCGAGAACCGCAGGGGGCTGGGACACGAGCGAACCGTACCCAGCGCCCCCCGCCCGGCTGAGCCGCCGAACAGGTGACGCAATAGGGCGATTGGCCCAGCGTCCCCCCATTCATGACCTTTCGGAGTAGGTTGTCCGCCCTGCCGCCCGGCGGCACCTGTTGGCCACGCCCAGACGCCCGGAGGGACCGCCATGAACGTGCTGCGCACCAAGACGGTGGAGCAGTCCATCGAGGACACCGACGAGCCCGGGCACCAGCTCAAGAAGCGGCTCGGACCGATCGACCTGACCGTGTTCGGCATCGGCGTCATCATCGGCACCGGCATCTTCGTGCTGACCGGCAAGGCCGCCGGCGTGCAGGCCGGCCCGGCGGTGGCGCTGTCGTTCGTCTTCGCCGCGATCGCCTGCGGGCTCGCCGCGCTGTGCTACGCCGAGTTCGCCAGCACGGTGCCGGTGGCCGGCTCGGCGTACACGTTCTCCTACGCCACGCTCGGCGAGCTGGTGGCCTGGATCATCGGCTGGGACCTGATCCTCGAGCTCGCCCTGGGCGCGAGCACGGTGGCGGTCGGCTGGTCGACCTACTTCGCCGACGTCATGAAGTCGGCCGGGATCACGACCCCGGGCTGGGCGTACGGCGAGGGGCACAACCTGGTGGCCGCTGCGATCGTCCTGATCCTGACTGGGGTGATCTGTCTCGGTATCAAGGTGTCGTCCCGGGTGAACATGGTGATGGTCGCCATCAAGCTCACGGTGGTGCTGTTCGTCATCGTCGCTGGGCTGTTCTACATCAAGACCAAGAACTACTCGCCGTTCATCCCGGCGAGCGGGTCGAAGGGTGCCGGCGGCGCGCAGAGCGTGCCGTCGCTGCTGCAGGACCTCGGGTTCGCGCCCGGCTCGTTCGGGGTGAGCGGCATCTTCACCGGGGCGGCACTGGTGTTCTTCGCCTTCATCGGCTTCGACATCGTCGCCACCGCGGCGGAGGAGACCAAGAACCCGCAGCGGGACATGCCGATCGGCATCCTCGGCTCGCTGGGCATCTGCACCGCGCTCTACGTCGCGGTCTCGCTGGTGGTGACCGGCATGGTCAAGTACACCGACATCAAGGTCAACGCGCCGCTCGCCGAGGCCTTCCGATCGGTGGGCAAACCGGGGTTCGCGACGATGATCTCGGTGGGCGCGCTGTTCGGGTTGACCACCGTGATGATGATTCTGCTGCTGGGGCAGAGCCGGGTGTTCTTCGCGATGAGCCGGGACCGGCTGCTGCCGCCGGCGTTCGCCACGGTGAGCGAGCGCTACGGCACTCCGGTTCGCACCTCGATCACGACCGGGGTGGTGGTGGCGCTGATCGCGACGTTCGTGCCGCTCACCGAGCTGGCCGAGCTGGTCAACATCGGCACGCTGTTCGCGTTCATCCTGGTCGCGATCGGTGTGGTGGTGCTGCGCCGCAAGCGCCCGGAGCTCGAACGCGCGTTCCGCTGCCCGGGCGTACCGGCGGTGCCGATCCTCGCCGTGCTGGCGTCGTTCTACCTGATGCTCAACCTCCCGGCGCTGACGTGGGTGCGGTTCTTCATCTGGATGGTGATCGGCCTCGTCGTCTACTTCGGCTACGGCGCCCGGAACAGCCGGCTGCAGGTGGGGGCCGACGGCCGGACCAGAGCCGGGGCGGCCGGTCACGCTCCTGTCGGTGCGGCGGCGGCGGCGGACGGTGCGGGCGGTGCGGCCGGGTCGCGGAGCATCGAGCTCACCGAGGCGGAGCGGCGCACCAACCAGACCTGACCCCCAGGAACCGCACTACCTTGTGGTCGCGGACCGGTCGGTAGCCGATCTGCTGGTAGATGGCGTTGGACGTCGGGTTGGCGAGGTCGGTGAACAGCACGACGTTCGCCGCGTCGTGGCGGAGCGCATCGAGGGTGCAGGCGGCGGTCACCGCCGCACCGTAGCCGCGGCGGCGGTGCGCCGGCGGGGTGTACACCGGGCCCACCCGGGCGACTCCGGCCGCTGCCTGGTTGCGGCCGGCCAGGGCCACGACGGTGCCGGCGCTGTCCTCCCACAGCCACAGCAGCGCGTTCCCGATCCGCTCCCGCACGACCGGCTCCACGCTGACGGGATGGCTCTCCACCTCCCGCTGGAACGCGGTGAACCATTCCGTCGCGACGCCGAAGTCCGCGTCAGTGGCTGGGCGTGGCCGGCCGGCCGGCGGCGGTGCCGGGGGGCGCAGCGCCCCGAGGGCGTAGAGCCGCAGGCGCATCGTCGTGCTGGCCCGCAGCCGGCGGCCGGTGGTCCACGCCTCGGCGAACCGGTCGGTGGTCGCGGTGTCGGCGTGGACCCCGGGCACGTGCACGGCGCGGGCCCGCAGCGCGCCGACGAGGGCATCCACCGTGTCGGCGGGGACCGCGGCGAGCAGCAGCTCGTAGGGCGGGGTCAGGCTGATCGCGCCGGAGGTCCGACCGGTGCCGTACCAGCCGAACAGCAGCGGCTCCGCGGACCAGCGCCGGCCGGCCCGCACGTTCTCGATCACCGTGAGCGCGAGGGTGTTCTCCGCCGGGCGGTCCGCCAGCAGCTCCCAGGCGTGCTCGGCGTACACCTCGATGTCGTCGGTGAACTGCCACGGCACCAGCCCACGATGACGGGCCCAGGCACGCACGTCGAGTGCGTTTCCCGCCGCGGCACGCGTCGCCACCCGGCGTCGCCACCGGGCCGCGTCAGCGCAGGCTCGCGACACCCGGCGGCAGGAACCGCCGCCCGGTCACCCGTTCGGCGATGCCGGCCCGGTCCAGGTACGGCGTGATCCCGCCGAGGTGGAATGGCCAGCCGGCGCCGAGGATCATGCACAGGTCGATGTCCTGCGGGGCCGCCACCACCGCCTCGTCGAGCAGCCGGCGGGCCTCGTCGGCCAGCGCGTCCAGGGCCCGTCGCCGCACCTCCGGCTCGGTCGGCGGTACGCCGCCGGTGGGCGCCGGGAACAGCGCGGCGACGTCCGGGTCGACCGAGGGGCCGTCCGGGCCCCACGTGTAGACACCGGTCTTGCCGGCGGCGACGAGCGCGGCGAGGTTCCCCGAGAGCGGGAACCGCTCCGGAAAGGCGGCGTGCAGGGTCTCGGCGACGTGCAGCGCCACCGCCGGCCCGACCAGCCCCAGCAGCACCAGCGGCGGCAGCGGCAGCCCCAGCGGGGCCAGCGCCCGGTCCGCGACCGGGATGGGCGTGCCGGCGTCGACCGCTCGGATCACCTCGCCGAGGAACCGGGTGAGCAGCCGGTTGACGACGAACGCCGGCGCGTCGCGGACCAGCACCGCGGACTTCTTCAGCGACGTCGCGACGGCGAGCGCGGTGGCCAGCGTCGGCTGGTCGGTGCGGGCGCCGCGAACCACCTCCACCAGCGGCAGCACCGCCACCGGGTTGAAGAAGTGCAGGCCGACGACCCGCTCCGGGCAGCGCAGCTTCGCGGCCATCTCGGTGACCGACAGCGACGAGGTGTTGGTCGCCAGCACACAGCCGTCCGCCACCACGGCCTCGAGGTCGGCGAACACCGCCGCCTTGACCGCCCGGTCCTCGAACACCGCCTCGAGCACCAGGTCGGCGTCGGCGAACGCATCCAGCGTGAGGGAGCCGGTCACCAGCCCGCGCAGCCGGGCGGCGGCCTCGACGCTGAGCCGGCCGCGGCCGGACAGCGCGTCGATCTCGGCCTGCACCCGACCCACCCCGGCGTCGAGCCGGCCCTGGTCGAGGTCGGTGAGCACCACCGGTACCTGCAGCCGGCGGGCGAAGAGCAGCCCCAGCTGGCTGGCCATCAGCCCCGCCCCGACGATCCCGACCTTGGTGACAGGTCGGGCCAGCTCGGGCGCAGCGGCGCCGACCGGCCGGCGGGCCCGCCTCTGCACCAGGTCGAACGCGTAGAGCCCGGCGCGCAGCTCGTCACCGAGCAGCAGGTCCGCGAGCGCCTCGTCCTCGGCGGCGAAACCGTCGTCGCGGGTCGCGGTCCGGGCCGCGGCCAGCAGGTCGAGCGCCCGGTAGGGCGCCGGGGCGGCTGCGTGCACCTTGGCGTCGGCGGCCGCGCGGCCCCGGCCGACCGCGGCGTCCCACGCCGGGCCGCGGTCTGGCTCCGGTCGGTCCACGGTCACCTCGCCGCGCAGCACCCGCCCGGCCCAGCCGAGCGACTGCTCGAGGAAGTCGGCCGGTGCGAACGTCGCGTCGGCGATCCCGAGCGTGGCGGCCCGCCGCCCGGTCAGCGACCGGTTGCCGTTGAGCGGGTTCTCTACGATCACCGTCACGGCGCGGTCGGCGCCGACGAGGTTCGGCAGCAGCCAGGTGCCGCCCCAGCCGGGGATCAGGCCGAGGAAGCACTCCGGGAGGCTGATCGCCGGCACGCCCGCCGAGATCGTGCGGTAGCGGCAGTGCAGCGCCAGCTCGAGCCCGCCGCCCATCGCGACCCCGTTGACGAGGGCGAACGTCGGCTTGGCGCTGTCGGCGAAGCGGCGGAACACCCGGTGACCGGTCCGCGCGATCTCCAGCGCCTGGTCCCGGCTGCGGACCCCCGGCACCGCGGTCAGGTCGGCGCCGACGGCGAAGCCGAACGGCTTGCCGGTCACGGCGATCGCGTCGACGTCGGGGCGCGCCGCCGCCGCGGTGACCGCGGCCTCCAGCTCGGCCAGCCCGGCCGGCCCGAAGGTGTTCGGCCTGGTGTGGTCGAGCCCGTTGTCGAGCGTGACGAGCACGATCCGGCCGCCGCCCGGCAGGTCGACGTCGCGGGCCAACGCCCGGGTGACGACCTCGGCGTACGCCGGCCGCTGGCCGCCGGCACTCACCCGGCCGCCCCGGTGTAGCCCGGGTTCTCCCAGATCACGCTGCCGCCCATCCCGATCCCCACGCACATCGCGGTCAGGCCGTAGCGGACCTCGGGGTGCCCGGCGAAGTGTCTGGCCAGCGAGGTCATCAGCCGGACCCCGGAGCAGGCCAGCGGGTGGCCGAGGGCGATCGCGCCGCCGTCGGGGTTGACCCGCGGGTCGTCGTCGGCGAGCCCGAAGTGGTCGAGGAACGTCAGCACCTGCACCGCGAACGCCTCGTTGAGCTCGAACAGGCCCAGGTCGTCGATGCCGAGCCCGGCGGTGCGCAGCGCCCGCTCGGTGGACGGGATCGGTCCCTCACCCATCATCTCCGGCTCGACCCCGGCGAACGCAAAGGACACCAGCCGCATCCGGGCCGGCAGGCCCAGCTCGGCGGCGACCTCCTCGGCCGCGACGATGCAGCCGGTGGCGCCGTCGTTCAGCCCGGCCGAGTTGCCCGCGGTGACCCGTCCGTGCGGCCGAAACGGGGTGGGGAGGCCGGCGAGCGTCGCCGTGGTGGTGCCCGGCCGGGGCGGCTCGTCGACCGTGGCCAGGCCGAAACCGCGCTCGGCGGAGCGGACCGCGACCGGCACCACGTCCGGCTGCACCCGCCCGTCGGCGTACGCCGCCGCCAGCTTTGCCTGCGAGGCGGCCGCGAACCGGTCGCAGCGCTCGCGGGTGATCGCCGGGTAGCGGTCGTGCAGGTTCTCGGCGGTGGCGCCCATCACCATCGCGGCGGGGTCCACCAGCTTCTCGGCCAGCAGCCGCGGGTTGGGGTCGACGCCCTCGCCCATCGGGTGGTGCCCCATGTGCTCGACCCCGCCGGCGATCGCGACGTCGTACGCGCCGACCGCGATACCGCTCGCGACCGTGGTCACCGCGGTCATCGCGCCGGCGCACATCCGGTCGATGGCGAACCCCGGCACGCGGTGGGGCAGGCCGGCTAGCAGCGCCGCGGTCCGGCCGATCGTCAGCCCCTGGTCGCCGGTCTGCGTGGTCGCGGCCACCGCGACCTCGTCGACCCGCTCCGGCGGCAGCCCCGGGTTGCGGCGCAGCAGCTCACGGATGACCTTGACGACCAGCTCGTCGGCGCGGGTCTCGGCGTAGAGGCCGCGTGGGCCGGCCTTGCCGAACGGGGTGCGCACCCCGTCGACGAACACGACATCGCGGGCCGGACGCGGCACAGGATCTCCTCGGGACGGGTGAGCGCTGGTCCCGGTGGAGATTACCGGCCGGTAACCGGCCAGCTGGCGGCGGCGGCGACGGTCCGGCGCGGGGTCGCCCCGGGCCGGAAGAACAGCCACATCACCGGCACGACGTAGCCGACGTAGGCGACCGACTGGAGCCAGCTGGAGTCGGGGCTGAAGCCGAACACGCCGTGCAGCAGCGCGCCGTACCAGGACGACAGCGGCACCTGCCGGCTGACGTCAAAGGCCAGCGCATGCGGGCCGGGCAGCACGCCGCCCTCCTGCAGGTCATGGACGCCGTAGGACAGGACCCCGGCCGCGACCACGACCAGGCCGGCGCCGGTGAGGCGGAAGAACGTCGCGAGGTTCAGCGTCACCGACCGCCGGTAGAGCCCGTAGCCGAGGGCGACCGCGGTGGCCAGGCCCAGCGCCGCACCGGCCAGCGGAGCGGCGGTGCTGCCCGTCGCCTGCACCGCCGACCACAGGAACACCGCGGTCTCCAGGCCCTCCCGGCCGACCGCCAGGAACGCGGTCAGCGCCAACGCCAACGACCCCATCCGCAGCGCGGTGTCGAGCCGGCCGTGCAGCTCGCCCTTGAGCGACCGGGCGGTCCGTCGCATCCAGAAGATCATCCAGGTGACGAAGACGACCGCGACGATCGAGGTGGCGCCGGCGAACGCGTCCTGCTCGGAGCCGGTGAGCCGGTTGCTGGTGAACGTGAGCACCGCTCCGACCCCGAGGCTGAGCCCGACCGCGACCCCCACCCCGAGCCAGATCGCCGCCAGCTGCCGCCGGTTGCCCGTCTTAACCAGATAGGCGACCAGGATGCCCACGACGAGCGCGGCCTCGAGGCCTTCGCGCAGGCCGATGAGGTAGTTGCCCAGCACGATGCTCCTCGGGTCCGGGGCGGCTTAGGGCAACCTAACTACGCCTCCGCCGCCGCCGTCA
>JBBSHH010000012.1:0-35297 GCA_038253225.1 Mycobacteriales bacterium
ATCCACCCTCTGGCGGACGAGCTGACCTGCGCGGTCCCGGTCCGGACCGCGATCCCCGCTTCGCGGGCCTGGATCTCGGTCTGCCCGACCCGCCCCACCTCCGGGTCGGTGAACGTCACCCAGGGCAGCCCCCGGTAGTCCGCAGCCGCCGGGTCCTGGCCGAGCAGCTCGCCGATGACGACGCGGGCCTGGTAGACCGCCAGGTGGGTGAACGCGGCGACGCCGGTGATGTCGCCGATGGCGTAGAGCCGGTCGCCGGCGCGCAGCCGGTCGTCCACCGGGACCGACCGGGCCGTCTCGTCCAGCCCGACCGAGCCGAGCCCGATGCCGGTCAGGTTGGGTCGGCGACCGACCGCGACCAGCAGTCGCTCGCCGCGGCCGGCCGTCCCGTCCTCGAGAGAGACCTCGATGTCTCCGCCGGCCGCGGCGACGCGGACCACCTTGGCGCCAGCGCGGACCTCGACGCCGTCGGCTCGAAGGGCCGCGGTGATGACCTCACCGGCCGCCGGCTCCTCCGCCGCGAGCAGCCGGTCCATGGCCTCGACGGTGGTCACCGCGGTGCCGAACCGGGCGAACGCCTGGCTCATCTCCGCCCCGACCGGCCCACCGCCGAGCACGACCATCGACCGCGGTGCGGACTCCACCCGGACGGCGTCCCGGTTGGTCCAGTACGCGACGTCGGCGAGCCCGGGGATAGGCGGCACCGCCGGAGCGGTGCCGGTGGCGATCACCACCGCCCGCCGGGCCGTGAACACGTCGTCGCCGACCCGGACCCGGCCGGGACCGTCGAGCACCCCGTGCCCGCGGACGAACCGGCCGCCAAGCTTCTCCAACCGCTCGACCGCCACCCGGTCGTCCCAATTGTCGGTGGCCTCCGCGCGGATCCGGCGGGCGACCGGGGTGAAGTCCGCGGTCACCTCGGCGTCGCCGGCCATGCCGTCGATGCGGCGGCCCTCGGCCAGTAGGTCGGCGGCCCGCAACATCATCTTCGTCGGCACGCAGGCGTAGTAGGGGCACTCACCGCCCAACAGGTGCTCCTCGACCCCGACAACGGCCAGCCCGGCCGCCGCGAGCCGCTCGGCCACCTCCTCGCCGCCGGGGCCGAGGCCGATGACGACGACGTCGACGGCCTGCTCAGCCATGGTCACCCCTTCCGGACCCGCGGCGCCACGCTCGCGGAGGCCCCCACTCTGCCCGCCGCCGTCGGCGATCGTTCACACCGGCCGGCGGCTCACTGCGCCTCGGCCGGTATCGGCGTGACCGCCGGCACCGGTCGGCGCAGTCGAACCCAGGCGTAGCCGTAACCCTCGAGCCGCAGGAGCGGGTCGGCCCGCCGCAGCGGCTCGTAGCGTCGGTCGCCGAGGAGCGGCTCGATCTCGTCATGCGGGCCGATCACGACGCCGAGACGCACGGTTGCCGGCCGGGCGGATAGGTTGTGCACCGCGACGATCGTCGACTCCTGCCAGTCGCAGCGGTGACAGAGCACACCCGGCTGGTCGGAGTCGACGACCGACCAACTCCCCCAGCCGATCTCCGGGCACTCGCGACGCCGCCGGACCAGCCGCTCGAACCAGTTCAGCAGCGAGTGCGCCTCCGGCCGCTGGTCGGCGACGTTGCAGTCGCGGTAGCCGAACCCGGCTACGTCGATCACCGGCCGGACCACGCGGTCCGCGACGGCGGTGGAGAAGCCCCCGTTCGCGGCGGCGGACCACTGCATCGGGGTGCGCACCGCCATCCGGCCGGCCTGGGACTGGTCGTCGCCCATGCCGATCTCGTCGCCGTAGAACACCACCGGTGTACCGGGCAGTGAGAACACCAGGCTGTACACGCACTCGATCCGCCGGCGGTCCCCGTCGAGCATGCTGGCCAGTCGCCGGCGGATCCCGCGGCCGTAGAGCCGCATCGACTCCTGCGGCGCGAATGCGGCGAAGACCTCCGCCCGTTCGGAACCGGTCAGCTTGTCCAGCGTGAGCTCGTCGTGGTTCCGGACGAAGTTCGCGTACTGGTTCGTCTGCGGTACGGACGGCAGCCGGGTCAGCGCGTGTACCAGCGGACTGGCGTCCTCGCGGACCAGCGCCAGCCAGATGGCCTGCATGCCCTCGAAGTCGAACAGCATGTGCAGCTCGTCGCCGTTCTCGTCTCCGAAGTAGGTGCGGAGGTCCTTCGCCTCGACGTTGACCTCGCCGAGCAGTACGGCGTCACCTCGGCGGCGGGACAGGAAGGCCCGCATCCGCTGCAGGTGCAGGTGCGGGTTCTCCTCGACCCGTCCCGTGACCCCGTCCGTCCCGAGGAAGAAGGGCACCGCGTCGAGCCGGAAACCGGCCAGTCCGAGCTGAAGCCAGAACCCCATGACCTTGTGCAGCTCGGCGATCACCGCCGGGTCGGTGATGTTGAGGTCGGGCTGGAAGCGGTAGAAGTGGTGCAGGTAGTACTGCTTCGCGCTGCGATCCCACTGCCAGGTGCTGGTCTCGGCATCCGGGAAGACGATGCCCGCCTTGTCGTCCGCCGGCTTCTCCTCCGCCCACACGTAGTAGTCGTGGTACGGCGAGTCGCGCCCCGAGCGAGCCGCCTGGAACCACGGGTGCTGGTCGGACGTGTGGTTGATGACCAGGTCGGCGATCACCTTGATGCCGCGGTCGCCGGCGGTCCGGACGAACTCGACGAAGTCCCCGAGGGAGCCGAACCGCGGGTCGACGCCGTAGTAGTCGCTGACGTCGTAGCCGTCGTCCCGCCGGGGGGAGGGCTGAAAGGGCAGCAGCCACAGACAGGTGACGCCGAGCCCGGCCAGGTAGTCGATGCGCTCGGTCAGACCGGGAAAGTCCCCGCACCCGTCACCGTTGGAGTCGGCGAACGTCTCGACGTCGAGACAGTAGACGATCGCGTTCTTCCACCACAGGTCACTGGTGGCTTCCAGTCGCATGAGCCCTCCCGCCGCGTTGGTCTGCCGGAGCTTGACCGGGCTCAGGCAGCGTCGAGGCGCACCTGCTGCTCCGGGGTGAGGGTGAGTCCGACGGCCCCGGCCGAGTCGCGGATCGTCTCGGGCCGGCTGGAGCCGGGGATCGGTACGACGTGGTCGCCCTTGGCCAGCATCCAGGCCAGGCAGACCTGCTGCGGCGACACCCCGAGCTCGCGCGCCACCTCGGCGAACGGCGCGAACCGGCCGCCGAGGTCTCCGGCCGACCCGATGCCGCCGAGCGGGCTCCACGGCAGGAACGCGATGCCGTGCTCGCCGCAGAAGCGCAGCTCGTCCTCGCTGGACCGGTAGTCCGGCGAGAACTGGTTCTGGACGCTCACCAGCTCCACGATGTCGCGGGCCTCGCGGATCTGGTCGACGGTGGCGTTGCTGATCCCCACCATCTGCACCTTCCCCTCACGCTGCAGGTCGGCGAAGACCTCGAGCGTCGTGGCGTAGGGAACCGTCGGGTCCGGTCGGTGGTACTGGTAGAGCCCGATCGCCTCGACACCGAGCGCCGTGAGGCTCGCCTCGCAGGCCGCCCGGATGTGCTCCGGCGCGCCGTTGACCTCCCAGTCGCCGTCCGCGGTCCGGGTGTGGCCGCCCTTGGTCGCCACCAGCACCGATGAGGTGTCGCCGCCGTACGTCGCCAGCGCCTTGGCGATCAGCCGTTCGTTGTGGCCGACGTCGTCGGCGTTGACGCAGTAGGCGTCGGCGGTGTCGATGAGCGTCACGCCCGCGTCGAGCGCGGCGTGCACCGTGCGGATGCAGCGCTGCTCGTCGGGGCGCCCTTCGAGCGACATCGGCATCGCGCCGAGGCCGATGGCGCTGACGGCGACCTTGCCAATCATGCGGACGTTCACGATTCCTCCTCGGGAGCGGGTCTGTCCCGCCCCTACCCCGTCCTACGCTGCGTTCATGTCCCGTTGCGGCAGCTGTCTGCAGCCCGTGCAGAGCGCCGCACGGTTCTGCCCGTCCTGTGGCACACCGCAGGCCACCGCCGCTCCGGCCGAGGTGCGTCGCACCGTCACCGTCGTGTTCTGCGACCTCGTCGGCTCCACCGCGCTCGGGGAGTCCACCGACGCGGAGAGCGTGCGCGAGGTGGTGCAGGCCTACTTCCGGGAGATGCGGGCGGCGTTGGAACGCCACGCCGGGACGGTGGAGAAGTTCATCGGTGACGCGGTCATGGGCGTCTTCGGCGTGCCCGCGGTGCACGAGGACGACGCCCTGCGGGCTGTGCGCGCCGCGGTGGACATGCGCGCCGCGCTGGCGGCCGTCAACGAGGCGTCGGGACCCGTGCTCGACCTGCCGCTGCAGATCAGGATCGGAGTGGCTACCGGCGAGGTCGTCTACGCCGAGCCGCGGGCGCCGGACACGTTTGTCACGGGTGACTGCGTCAACCTGGCGGCCCGGCTGCAGAACGCGGCGGAGCCCGGCGAGATCCGCATCGACCAGGCGACCTACCGGCTGGTCCGTCGGTTCAGCGCGACCGAGCCGCTCGGCCCGCTCGTCGTGCGTGGCAAGACGCGGCCGGTCGTGGCGTTCCGGCTGGCCGGTCTCCTCGACGCCCCGGCCGGTGCCGGCGCGCCACCCGACGTGGCGATGGTCGGCCGGGCGGCGGAGCTGGCCGCGCTGGTGGCCCGGACGGCCGCGGTGGCCAGCAGCAACCGCTGCGAGCTGGCGCTCGTCGTCGGGTCCGGCGGCATCGGCAAGACCCGGCTCGCCGCCGAGCTGGTGGCCCGGTTGCCACCCGGCGCGACCAGCCTGACCGGCCGCTGCCTGTCCTACGGTGAGGGCAGCCCTTTCTATGCGGTGGTCGAGGTGATCCGTGGCGCCGCCGGGCTCGCCGTCGGCGACGACGCCGCGACGTGCCGACGCCGGCTGGCCGGCCTGCTCCCGACCGCCGCGGACACCGAGGCACTCCTCGAGTGGCTGACGGCGCTGCTCGACTCCTCGGCCGCGCCGGCAGCACCGGAAGAGACGTTCTGGGCGGTACGTCGCCTGCTCGAGGAGCGAGCCGGCGGCAGGCCCCTCGTCGTCGTCCTCGACGACCTGCACTGGTCGCAACCGGGTCTGCTGAGCCTGGCCGAGCACCTGGTGCGCAGCTCCCGCGCACCCATCCTGCTGGTCGGGCTGACCCGACCGGAGCTGCTCGACGAGCAACCGGGATGGGCGCCCCTGGCAACGGCGGTGCTGACCCTCGACCCGCTCGAAGACCTCGAGGCCGGCCGGCTGCTGCACGGCCTGCTCGGCCGGACGGCGCAGGTCCCCGACCGGGTCCGCGGCCAGCTCGTCACCGCGGCCGAGGGGAACCCGCTGTTCCTCGAGCAGATGCTCGCCATGCTCGTCGACGACGCGGTCGTCGGAACCGATGGTCGCTGGCTGGCCGCCGACGAGACCGTGCCGATCCGGGTGCCACCGACCATCTCGGCCCTGCTGGCCGCGCGGCTGGCCCGGTTGGAGCCGGCGGAGCGGGCGGTACTGGAGCGGGCCGCTGTCATCGGCCAGGTGTTCTACCGCAGCGCCGTCGAGGCGATGAGCTCCCCGACCGAGCGGCCCGCGGTCGGTCGGCACCTCGAGGCGCTGGTGCGGCGCCGATTCGTCGCGGCCAGCGCGTCGGACCTGGTCGGCGAGGCGGCGCACCGCTTCCTGCATGCCTTTGTCCGGGACGAGGCCTACCGGGGGCTGACCAAGCGGCACCGCGCCGAGCTGCACGAGCAGTTCTGCGGCTGGCTGGACGACCGGGCCGAAGACTTCGCCCAGGAGCCGCTGGACATCACCGGTCACCACCTCGAGCAGGCCTTCTTGCTCCGCCGCGAGCTCCGGCTGACCGACGCGCACACCGCCGATCTGGCCGTCGGTGCGGCCGGTCGGTTGGGTGCGGCCGGTCGGCGGATGCGCTACGTCGATCCGCGCTCCGCCGCCCGGCTGCTGTCCCGGGCGGCCGCCCTGTTGCCGGAAGGGGACCGCCGGTGCCGCGAGTTCCGGCTGGACGGTAGCGACGCGCTGTGGGCCAACGGGCAGCAGCAGGCCGCCCGGGCGGTGCTGGCCGAGGTCGGTGCGGGGTCGCCCGCCGGCGACGAGTGGTGGGCAGCCGCCGTCCGGGTGCGTGAGCTGGAGATGCGGATCCGCGCCGAGGCCGAGACCGTCGTGCCGCTGGTGCTCGACGAGGCCGAGGCCTTGCAGGCGATCCTGGCCAGACAGGCGGACCGGCGAACGCTCAGCCGGTTGTTGCGGCTGCGGGCCGACGCCGAGCTGACGCTGGGACACGACCGTAAGGTCCGCGGCCTGCTCGAAGCCGCCAGGGCGCACGCCGAGGCCGCCGGCGACCGCGGGCTGGCCGCGGACATCACCGGATCCGTGCTCGGCCACGGCTACTTCTGCTCGACGCCGGCGACCGAGGTCATCGCCCTCGCCGAACAAGTGATCGCAGCCTCGGGAACCGGGTTGCTGCTCGCCGCGGCACACAGCTTCCTGGCGCCGCTGTACGCGATGCAGGGTCGTCCGGCCGCCGCCCGCAGGAGCCTGGAGCTCGCTCGGGCGATGCTCGTCGAGATCGCCGACGAACGCAGACTGGTCGGCATCGCCTACACGGCCGCGCCGATGCACATGCTGCTCGGTGACCCCGAATCCGCCGCTGCGGAGCTGGCGGCCGCCTGCGCCAGCTTCCGCGCCCGCGGCGACGACTATGCCTACTCGACCGTCGCGGCGATGCTGGCCGACGTGGAGTGCCACCGCGGGAATTACCGGGCCGCGGCCGGGTGGGTGGCGGCCAGCCGGGACGCGGCGGCGAGCAACGACATGGTGTCCCAGCTGCTGTGGCGGTCGGCGTACGCCCGGGTGCTCGGCCACACCGGTGCGCTTGCGGAGGCTGCAGCGGCGGCCCGCGAGGCGGTGCAACTCGCCGCCGGGAGCGACATGCCCGAAATCCGGGCCCAGGTGGAGTTGGCGCTGGCCGAGGTGCTCCGCACCGCCGGCCAGGCCGACGACGCGGCCCGATGGGTGACCTCGGCGCTGCGCAGGTACGAGGCCAAAGGGAACCTCGTGGGCGCGGCGAGGGCCCGGGCGCTGTTGCCGGCGTCGGTCTCGTGAACCTCTGAACGCCGGGACCGAGCCGCGTTACAGGGCGGTCAGCGCCGGGGCCAGTGCCCGCCACTGCGACCGCGGCAGCCCGCGCCGGTCCGGGTCGAGGACCTGGACCGCGACGTGGTCGGCGCCGGCGTCGAGGTGGGCCTGCACCCGCGTCACGATCGCGGCCTCGTCGCCCCACGCGACGACCGCGTCCACCAGCCGGTCGCTGCCCCCGCCGGCGAGGTCCTCGTCCCCGAAGCCGAACCGGCGCAGGTTGGTGGTGTAGTTCGTCAGGCGCAGGTAGGACGCGGTGTGCCGGCGGGCGATCTCCCGAGCGGCCGACGGGTCGCTCTCGAGCACCACCACCTGCTCGGGCGCGAGCAGCTTGCCCGGGCCGAGCCGCTCCCGGGCGTTGGCGGTGTGCTCCGGCGGCACGAAGTAGGTGTGCGCGCCGTCCGCGGCGACCCCGGCGAGGTCGAGCATCTTCGGCCCCAGGGCCGCGAGCACCGTCGGCGCCGGGTGCGCGGGCGGGACGGCCCGGTAGACCTCCCGGCCGCGGGCCATCGCCTCCAGGTAGGAGCGCATGTAGGCCAACGGCTTGTCGTAGCCCTTCTCCCGGACCTCGAGCAGCGGGGCGTGGCTGACCCCGATGCCGAGCACGAAACGGTCCGGGAAGGCCTCGGCCAGGGTCGCCTGGCCGGCCGCCATCGCCAGCGCGTCCCGGGCCCAGATGTTCGCGATGCCGGTCCCGAGCACCAACCGGGACGTCGCCGCCAGCAGCAGCTGCGCGGCGCTGAGCACCTCACGGCCGACCGCCTCACCGGTCCACAGGGCGGCGTACCCGAGCTCCTCCACCTCGGCCGCAGCGGCCCGAACGGTGCCCGCGGGGACGAAGTCCAGCTGGCCCGTCCAGATCCCGACCCGGCCCAGCGGTAGCGAGAAGCTCACCGCGCGACGGTATCGGCGGCGGTCGGGGCGGCCGCCGGCCGGGCCAGCGGCGGCAGGCCGACCAGGGCCAGCAGGCCGCCGGCCGCGCACAGCACCGCGGCGATGAGCAGCGCCCGGTGCACCCCGGCGGTGAAGTCGGCGCCACCGCCGAGCCCGGCCGCCAGCGGCAGCAGTGCCACCGCGACCAGCCCGGCGACCCGGGCCACCGCGTTGTTCACCCCGGAGGCCACGCCGGCCCGGGTGGCCGACACCGCACCGAGCGCGGTCGAGGTGATCGGGGCGACCACCAACGACATGCCGAGGCCGAACACCAGGACCCCGGGGAGCACGCTGGACAGGTACGACGCCCCCGGCTCGGTGCGGGTCAGCAGCGCCAGCCCGAGCCCGGCGACGATCGGCCCGGCGGTGAGCAGTGGCCGTGGCCCGGTGCGCACCATCAGCCCACCGACCCGCGAGGAGAGCAGCAGCAGCGCCACCGTGATCGGCAGCAGCGCCATCCCGGCCTCCAGCGCCGAGTACCCCAGCCGGGTCTGCAGCAGGATCGCGACGAGGAACAACGCGCCGCCCAGGGCGCCGTACACCACGAACGTGATGAGGTTCGCCACGGTGAACGCCCGGGACCGGAACAGCGACAGCGGCAGCATCGGATGCCGGCGTCGGCTTTCGATGACGACGAAGCCGAGCAACGAGAGCACGCCGAGGACGTAGAGCGTCGCGGCGACCCCGGTCCGCGGTCGGTCGATCATCGGGAACACGATCAGGCCGAGTCCGGCGACGGCGGCGGTCGCGCCCGGCAGGTCCAGCCGCTCCAACGCCGGCATCCCGTCGTAGGACGGGTCGTGCGACTCCGGCACGTGCCGGACCGCCACCGCCACCGCCACCGCGATCAGCGGCACGTTGATCAGGAACGCCCACCGCCACGACGCCGTGTCCACCAGGTAGCCGCCGACGAACGGGCCGATCGCGGTGGCCACCCCGGCCAGCCCGGACCAGGCGCCGATCGCCCGGCTGCGGTCCTCCTCGACGTACGCCGCGGAGATCAGCGCCAGGCTGCCGGGGACCAGCAGCGCCGCCGCGACCCCCTGCCCGGCCCGGGCGGCGATGAGGACGCCCGCGGTCGGCGCCACCCCGCAGCCGACCGAGGTCAGCCCGAAGCCCACCAGCCCGGTCACGAACACCCGGCGGCGACCGAACAGGTCGCCGAGCGCGCCGCCGACCAGGACCAGCGCCCCCAGCGTCAGCAGGTAGGCGTCGAGCACCCACTGCAGCGCGGCGAAGTCGGCGGAGAGATCGCGGCCGATGCGCGGCAGCGCGACGTTGACGATCGACCCGTCGAGGAAGGCGACCCCGGAGCCGAGGACGGCGGCGAGCAGCACACCCCGGCCCGCCGGGGTGCCGTACCGGATGTCCCCCATGGGGCCGTAACGGCGGGCCGGGCCGATCCCATCCAGCCGTCAGCCGCCGAGGCTGACGAACCGGATCTCGGTCATCTCCGCGATCGCGTACGCCGGACCCTCCCGGGTGTTGCCCGAGTCCTTCACCCCGCCGTAGGGCTGCTGGTCGACCCGCGACGTCGGCAGGTCATTGATCAACACGCCGCCGTACTCGAGGGTGCGGGCCGCCTGGAGCGCCTTGCCGATGTCACGGGTGTAGACCCCCGCCTGCAGGCCGTATTTGGAGTCGTTCGCCATCGCCAGCGCCTCGCCGAAGTCCCGGTAGCGGGTGATGGTGACGACCGGGCCGAAGACCTCCTCGCACTGCACCTTCATCTCGCGTTGCACGCCGTCGATGACGGTGGGCCGCAGCACCGATCCGGCCCGCTCCCCGCCGGTGAGCACCTTGGCGCCGCCATCGGCCGCCTCGGCGATCCAGCCGGCCACCCGGTCGGTGTCACCGACGCTGATCAGGCTCGAGACGTCGGTGTCCTCGGCCAGCGGGTCGCCGAGGGTCAGCGCCTCGACCCGCGGCACCAGCGCGTCGAGGTAGGCCTCGGCGATGTCCTCGTGCAGGAAGATCCGCTGGGTGGAGATGCAGGACTGGCCGGCGTGGCTGAACCCACCGACCGCGGTCTTTGCGGCGGCGGTGGCCCAGTCGCCGTCGGCCTCGACGATCAGCGGCGAGTTCGACCCCAGCTCCAGCCGGACCCGCTTCTGCGGCACCTTGGCCGCGATCCCCCAGCCGACAGCGCTGGAGCCGGTGAACGTGATGTAGGCGACCTCCGGACTGTCGACCAGCGGCTCGCCGACGGCGCTCCCGCCGCCGGGAACCACGTTGAGCCAGCCCGGCGGCAGCCCGAGGTCGGTGAGCAGCTCGGCCAGCAGCAGCGCCGAGACCGGGGTCTGGGAGGCGGGCTTGAGCACGACCGGGCAGCCGGCGGCGAGCGCCGGGGCGACCTTGTGCGCGACGAGGTTCAGCGGGAAGTTGAACGGAGAGATCGCCCCGACCACCCCGATCGGCACCCGCAGGGTGAACCCGGTCCGGCCGACGCCGGCGCTGGAGGCGTCCATCGGTACGACGTCGCCGCTGAACGTGCGGCACTCCGCTGCCGCGAAGGAGAACGTGTCGGCGGCCCGCGCCGCCTCCACCCGCGCGGTCTTCAACGGCTTGGCGGCTTCGGCGGCGATGGTCCGGGCGAAGTCCTCCCGCCGCTCGACCAGCCCGCGCGCGGCCGCGTCGAGCAGGGCCGCCCGGTCGGCGCGGGAGAACTCACCGGCCTGCAACACCCGGGCGGCCGCCGCGGTCGCACGCTTGACGTCGCCGGCGCCGGCGGCCGGCACGATGGCCACCAGGCTGCCGTCGTAGGGCGAGCGGACCTCCTCCGTTCCGTTCTCCCCGGTGGGTAGCCAGGAGCCGTCGATGAGCATGCCGCGGGTCTGCAGCGCCGGTGTGGTCATGTGTCCTCCGCCGTTCGATCCGCCTCGGGTCGGCCCGGTCCGACATCTTGCACCCACCCTCGATACGCCATCCGAGTGGTGAGTGACCGGACCGGGCCGCCGGCTCAAGTCCATTCGGCCCAGCGCCGACTAATCCATCAGACGCCGGAGGAGGAGCAGATGGGTCAGTGCGGAACGTCGCCGCGCAGCGGTGCCTCCGTGGGCCTCAGCCCGGCGCGCTCGCCGCGCTACACGTTCGTGACCGGCACGCTGGTGCTGCTGGCTACCGCCGGAACGACCCTGGTCGCCGCGGCTGGGGTGCAGACGTTGGCCGGCCACACCGGCGGGGACACCGGCCCCGGAGCCGTCGGCGGTGGCCAGGCCTCACCCCGCATCGTCATCAGCCAACCCGCCTGGCCGGCCGGATCGGGGCCGGCCGGCATCCGACCCGTCGCGGCGTTCCCGCCAGCGGCCCTGCTCCGGCTCGGCGGTGACCTGCCGGCCCGCACCGGTCCGGTCGCACTCCCGGTCTTCGCCCGGCCCCTGCCCGGGCTCGCCGTGGTCGCCGGTGCCGCAACTCCGGTTGGACGATCCACCCGCGGCTCGAAGGGCCCCGGCCCCGCGGGCTCGGGCGGCTCCGGCGCCGCGGGCGGCACCACCACCGGCCACCACCACGGCGGCTCGGGCCACCACCACGGCGGCTCGGGTCACCACCACGGCGGTTCCGGTCACGGCCACGGCGGCTCCGGCCACGGCCATGGCGGCTCGGGTCACCACCACGGCGGCTCCGGCCACGGTCCGTCCTGCTGGCCGGTCCGGCACGTCACCGGCTCCGCGCCGGTCCCACCCGTCCGGTTCGAGCGGGGCCCGGTGCGGCCGTGCCCGGTGTCCTCGGGCTCCTCGGCGGCCGTTGCCGGCAGCTCCGGCGGCGACCGTCAGGCGCCCCCGCCGGTGGTCGACCCCGGCGCCGACCCGCGCCCGGCCGACGCGCCCACGGCGGCGCGCGCTCGCTGAACCGCACTGCCCGAGGCGCGTTGCGCAGTGCTCGGCCGGGTCTGCCACCATGACCATGGACGCGCCCACGCGGATCGCGCCGCAACCCGGCGTACGTCCGCGGCTGGTTGGTGCGGCTCGACCAGACCCCTGGCCGCAGCGACCCTGCCGGCCGGCGTACGCGCGAGGAGTTGCCGATGTTCGACGGCGCAGCCGGCAGTGCGCTGACGAGTGGCCCGTCGGCCACCGTCGACGGCGGGCCGGACCTGGTCCAGCTGCTGACCCCCGAAGGGGAACGGGTCGAGCACCCCGAGTACTCCCTCGACCTCACCGACGAGGAGTATCGCGGCCTCTACGCCGATCTGGTCATGACCCGGCGGATCGACGTCGAGGCGACCGCCCTGCAGCGCCAGGGTGAGCTCGGCATCTGGGCCAGCCTGCTCGGCCAGGAGGCGGCGCAGGTCGGGTCCGGCCGGGCGATGGGCCCCCTCGACTACGCCTTCCCGACCTACCGGGAGCACGGCGTCGCGTACTGCAAGGGCGTCGACCCGCTCAAGCTGCTCGGGCTCTTCCGGGGCGCCAGCCACGGCGGGTGGGACCCCACCGAGGTCAACTTCGGCCTCTACACGATCGTGATCGGCAGTCAGACGCTGCACGCCACCGGCTATGCGATGGGCATCCAACGCGACGGCGCCGACGCGGCCGTCATCGCCTACTTCGGCGACGGCGCCTCCAGCCAGGGGGATGTCAACGAGGCGTTCGTGTTCGCCAGCGTGTTCAACGCCCCGGTCGTGTTCTTCTGCCAGAACAACCAGTGGGCGATCTCCGAGCCGCTGGAGCGGCAGACCCGCATCCCGCTCTACCAGCGGGCCAGGGGCTTCGGCTTCCCCGGCGTCCGGGTCGACGGCAACGACGTGCTCGCCGTGCTGGCGGTCACCCGGGCGGCGCTGCAGACCGCGCGGGAGGGTTCCGGCCCGACACTCGTCGAGGCCTTCACCTACCGGATGGGCGCGCACACCACGTCGGACGACCCGACCCGCTACCGGCTGGCCAGCGAACTCGAGGCGTGGAAGCTCAAGGATCCGCTGGAGCGGATGAAGGCGTTCCTCTACAAGCAGCAGCTCGCCGACGCGGCGTTCTTCGCCGACCTCGAGGCCGACGCGGACGCCCTCGCCGCACACATCCGGCAGGGCTGCCTCGAGATGCCGGACCCCGACCCGGTGTCGATCTTCGACCACGTCTACGTCGACCAGCCGCCCCTGCTGCGTCAGCAGCGCGAGGAGTTCCTCCGCTACGCCGCCTCCTTCGCCGACGCTCCCGGAGGACACTGAGCCATGGCGCAGACCACGCTGGCCAAGGCCCTCAACATGGGTCTGCGCAAGGCCATGGAGAACGACCCGAAGGTCGTCATCATGGGAGAGGACGTCGGCAAGCTCGGCGGGGTCTTCCGGGTGACCGACGGGCTCCAGAAGGACTTTGGCGAGGACCGGGTCATCGACACCCCGCTGGCCGAGTCGGGGATCATCGGCACCGCGATCGGGCTGGCCCTGCGGGGCTACCGGCCGGTCTGCGAGATCCAGTTCGACGGGTTCGTCTACCCGGGCTTCGACCAGATCGTCAGCCAGCTGGCCAAGCTGCACTACCGCTCCGACGGGCGGGCCCGGCTGCCGGTGACGATCCGGATCCCGTTCGGCGGCGGGATCGGGGCGGTCGAGCACCACAGCGAGTCACCGGAGGCGTACTTCGCCCACACCGCCGGGCTCAAGGTCGTCGCCTGCTCGAACCCGATCGACGCCTACTGGATGATCCAGCAGACGATCGTCAGCGACGACCCGGTGGTGTTCTTCGAGCCCAAGCGCAGGTACTGGGAGAAGGCCGAGCTCGACGAGTCGGCCAGCCCCGACCCCCTGCACGCCGCCCGCGTCGTGCGGTCCGGCAGCGACGCGACGCTGGTCGCCTACGGGCCGATGGTGAAGACCGCGATGGACGCCGCGACCGCGGCGCAGGACGACGGTCGCGACCTCGAGGTGATCGACCTCCGGTCGCTGTCGCCGCTGGACATGGACGTCGTGCTCGACTCGGTGCGGCGGACGGGTCGGCTGGTCGTCGTGCACGAGGCGCCGTCCAGTGTGGGGCTCGGCGCGGAGATCGCCGCCCGGGTCAGCGAGGCCGCCTTCTACTCCCTGGAGGCCCCGGTGCTGCGGGTGACCGGCTACGACACGCCGTACCCCCCGTCGCGGCTCGAGGAGGAGTACCTGCCCGACCTCGACCGGGTGCTCGACGCGGTCGACCGCTCGCTCGCCTACTAGTAGAAGGCGCCGACGATGCCCAACCTCAAGCACTTCAAGCTGCCCGACCTTGGTGAGGGGCTGACCGAGGGCGAGATCCTCAAGTGGTTCGTCCGGCCCGGCGACACCGTGCGGCTCAACCAGCCGATCGTCGAGGTGGAGACCGCCAAGGCGGCGGTGGAGGTTCCCTCGCCGTACGCCGGGGTGGTCACCGAGCTGCACCACGGCGAGGGCGAGACCGTCGACGTGGGCGCGCCGATCATCACCTTCGACACCGACCCTGGGGGCGTGCCGACCGGGGCCGCGGCCAGCCCGACCGAGAGCCTCGCCGCCGCTGTCCGGATCGGGCAGCCGGCGGTGGCGTCCGACACGATCCCGGCTCAGCTCATCGACAACCCGCCGGACGACGCCGCGGTCGAGCCGGGCCTGATCGGCGGCCCGGCTCCGGGTGGCCGCACCTCGGTGCTGGTCGGCTACGGCCCGAAATCCGTCGTGGCCAAGCGCCGGCCTCGGGTCGGCGCCGAGGCCGCCGTCGCCGCGCCCGTCGCCGCGCCCGTCGCCGCGCCCACTCCGGGGCCCGCCGCCACGACGGCCCGACCCGGCGTCGCCGCGCTCGCCAAGCCGCCGGTCCGCAAGCTCGCCCGTGATCTCGGGGTGGACCTGCGCTCGATGACCGGCAGCGGCGTCAACGGCACGATCACCCGAGCCGACGTGGCGGGGGCCGCACAGGGGACCGCCACGACCGCCCCGAGCCTGCCGGACCTCGACCCGGCCAGCCGGGAGCGCCGCCTGCCGGTCAAGGGGGTCCGCAAGCTCACCGCGCAGGCGATGGTGGCGAGCGCGTTCACCGCGCCGCACGTGACGGAGTTCCTGACGCTCGACGTGACCCCGACGATGGAGCTGGTCCGGCGGCTCAGGACGCTGCCGGACTACGCCGACCAACGGGTGTCGCCGCTGCTGCTGCTCGCCAAGGCGCTGCTGACAGCGCTCCGGCGACACCCGATGATCAACTCGTACTGGGACGAAGCCGCCCAGGAGATCGTGGTCAAGGACTACGTCAACCTCGGCATCGCCGCCGCGACCCCGCGCGGTCTGATCGTCCCCAACATCAAGGACGCCGGCCGGCTGACCCTCGTCGAGCTGGCCCAGGCGCTGCGCTCGCTCACCGAGACCGCCCGCGCCGGGCGCACCGCGCCGGTCGACATGGCCGGTGGCACCTTCACGATCACCAACGTCGGGGTGTTCGGCGTCGACACCGGTACGCCGATCATCAACCCGGGCGAGGCGGCGATCCTGGCCTTCGGGGTGGTTCGGCCGACCCCGTGGGTGGTCGACGGCGCCGTCGCCGTTCGCCAGGTCACCACGCTCAGCCTGTCCTTCGACCACCGCATCATCGACGGCCAGCTCGGCTCGCAGTTCCTCGCCGACCTGGGCGCGATGCTCGCCGACCCCGCCACGCTGCTCGCCTGGAGCTGAGGCGCTCCAGGGCCGACCGGCCCGCCGTCGGCCGGCGGTGCCAGCGACACACCGCTCGGGATGGCTGCGCCGGCCCTGCGCGTTGCCGTCGCCGTGACGTCGAGCTACCCGACCCGGGTCCGCGCCCCGGAGCTGCGTGGTGCCGGCGGCTGGCTGAACACCGGCGGCCGTGAGCTGTCCCTCGCCGGCCTCCGCGGCAAGATCGTCATCCTGGACTTCTGGACGTTCTGCTGCATCAACTGCCTCCACGTCCTCGACGAGCTGCGGCCGCTGGAGCGCGCGTACGCCGACGTGCTGGTGATCGTCGGCGTCCACTCGCCGAAGTTCGTGCACGAGGCCGACCACGACGCGGTGCGGGCGGCGGTGGAGCGCTACGGCGTACATCACCCGGTCCTCGACGACCCGAAGCTGACCACCTGGCGGCAGTACGCCGTCAAGGCCTGGCCGACGCTCGGTGTCGTCGACCCGGAGGGGTACCTCGTCGCCATGCATGCCGGCGAAGGTCACGGCGCCGGCCTGGCGGCCCTCATCGAGAGGCTGGTCGCCGAGCACGGGGCCAAGGGCACGCTGCACCGCGGCGACGGACCGTACCTACCGCCGCCACCACCGCAGACCGAGCTGCGCTTCCCGGCCAAGGTGCTCGCGCTGCCCGACGGCACCTTTCTGGTCGCGGACACGGGCCACCACTCGCTCGTACAGCTCGCCGCCGACGCGACCACGGTGGTACGCCGGATCGGCTCCGGTGAGCGCGGACTTCTCGACGGCGATCCGGCGCAGGCCCGTTTCGCCGAGCCGCAGGGGCTCGCGCTGCTGCCCGCCGAGGTCGCCGGCCAAATCGGCGGCGACGTGGTCGTCGCCGACACGGCCAACCACGCGCTGCGCGCGCTGACGCTCGCGACCGGACGCGTCACCACGCTCGCCGGCACCGGCCGACCCTGGACAGCCCGCTCCGGCGCCCAGGACCTGTCCTCGCCGTGGGACGTCGCCTGGGACGAGCGCGGCCAGCGGCTCTGGGTGGCGATGGCCGGCAACCACCAGCTCTGGAGCGTCCCGCTCGCAGCGGGCGCCGAGCCGGAGGCGTTCGGGACGACGAACGAGGGGCTGGTGGACGGGCCGCTCGGCACCGCCTGGTTCGCCCAGCCGTCTGGGTTGGCGGTCGACGGCGACCGGTTGTGGCTGGTCGACGCCGAGACCTCGGCGCTGCGTTTCGTCGCCGACGGCAGGGTCCGCACGGTGGCCGGGCAGGGCTTGTTCGACTTCGGCCATCGGGACGGGCCGGGCGGGCAGGCGCTGCTGCAGCACCCGCTCGGGGTCACGGTGCTGCCGGACGGCAGCGTCGCGGTGCTCGACACCTACAACGGCGCGGTCCGCCGCTACGACCCCGCCGCCGATGAGGTGACCACGCTGGCGACCGGGCTGGCCGAACCCTGCGACGCGGTGGTCGTCGACGGCCGGCTGCTGGTGGTGGAGTCCGCGGCGCACCGGCTGACCCGGGTGCCGCTGCCGGCGGCGGCGCAGCGGGTGGCCGGCGCGGCCTACCGCACCGCCCGGCCGGCGACCCAGGTCGCGGCCGGTCCGGTGACCCTCGACGTGGTGTTCACGCCGCCACCGGGCCAACGGCTCGATGACCGCTACGGCGCGTCCACCCGGCTGGTGGTCGCGGCGACGCCTCCGGAGCTGCTGGTCGAGGGCGCCGGCAGCGGTGCGGAGCTGAGCCGCCGGCTGGTGCTGGCGAGCGGTCTCGACGGTGGCGTGCTGCACGTCACCGCGAGCGCCGCCGCCTGCGACGAGGGCGCCGAACACCCGGCCTGCCACCTGGTCAGCCAGGATTGGGGCGTACCGGTGCGCATCGGGGCGGGCGGTGAGCGCCGGCTGGCGCTGCTGCTGCGGGGTCTGGGGTAGCTGATGGGCCCGGTGCAGCCCACCCCTTTCCTGGGTAGCCTCGGGCACAGGCGCCGCGGCCCAGCTCCGACGCAACCGACCACGGAGGTGACCCGATGACGGACTTCGACGTACTCGTCGTCGGCTCGGGGCCCGGCGGTCAGAAGGCGGCGATCGCGGCGGCCAAGCTGGGGCGACGGGCCGGCATCATCGACCGCAAGAACATGGTCGGCGGGGTGTGCATCAACACCGGGACGATCCCGTCGAAGACGCTCCGGGAGGCGGTGCTCTACCTCACCGGACTGAACCAGCGCGAGCTCTACGGGTCGAGCTACCGGGTCAAGGAAGAGATCACTGTCACCGACCTGTCCGCCCGCACGCAACACGTGATCGGCCGCGAGATCGACGTCATCCGCAGCCAGCTCGCGCGCAACCACGTCGCGATGCTGGCCGGAACGGCGCGCTTCGTCGACGAGCACACCGTCTCGGTCGAGGCGGACGACGGCGACCAGCACCGGTTCACCGCAGAGAAGATCATCCTGGCGGTGGGCACCCGACCGGCCCGACCGAGCACGGTCGCCTTCGACGGCCGCACGGTCGTGGACTCCGACCAGATCCTCGCCCTGGAGAAGATCCCGGCGTCGATGGTCGTGGTCGGCGCCGGGGTCATCGGCATCGAGTACGCGTCGATGTTCGCCGCGCTCGGCACGAAGGTGACGGTGGTCGAGCGGCGCGACCGGATGCTGGAGTTCTGCGACCTCGAGGTCGTTGAGGCGCTGAAGTACCACCTGCGCGACCTGGCGGTTACGTTCCGCTTCCGCGAGTCGGTGGCCGCCGTAGAAAGCCACGCCAGCGGCACGCTGACGATCCTGGAGAGCGGCAAGCGGATCCCGGCCGACACCGTGCTGTACTCGGCCGGCCGGCAGGGAGCCACCGAGGCCCTCGAGCTCGGCAACGCCGGGCTGGAGGCCGACGACCGCGGCCGGATCCCGGTCGGGCCGGACTACCGGACGAAGGTCGAGCACATCTACGCCGTCGGCGACGTCATCGGCTTCCCGGCCCTGGCGGCGACGTCGATGGAGCAGGGCCGGCTGGCGGCGTACCACGCCTGCGGCGAGCCGGTGAACAGCCTCGAGTCCCTTCAGCCGATCGGGATCTACACGATCCCGGAGATCTCCTACGTCGGGCGCAGCGAGGACGAGCTCACCGGGGAGTCGGTGCCCTTCGAGGTCGGCATCTCCCGCTACCGCGAGCTGGCCCGCGGGGCGATCGTCGGCGACTCCTACGGGATGCTCAAGCTGCTGGTGTCCCCCGATGACCACTCGCTGCTCGGCGTCCACGTGTTCGGCACCGCGGCCACCGAGCTGGTGCACATCGGGCAGGCCGTGATGGGCTGCCACGGCACGGTCGACTACCTCGTCAACACGGTGTTCAACTATCCGACGCTGGCCGAGTCCTACAAGGTGGCGGCGCTCGACGCGATGAACAAGATGCGCGCCGTCGCCCGCATGTCAGCGTGAAACCCCGCGAGGCCCAGGGCCCCGCGGGGTGAACCCCCGCCGGCGCCGGAGCGCCGGGTCTTCGGGTCCTCAGTAGACGTCGCGGTCCCGAATCACCCCGCGGTCCTCCACGACCCGCTCCTGGACCACGCTGGCGCGCCGGCGCGGTGCGAAGACCAGCAGGGTGGCCAGCAGGCCGATGCCGCCCACGACCATGAGAATGACCCCGACGGTGGCGATGTTGATGCCGCTCACCGAGGCGTTGACGGCGAACGCAAGGATCGCGCCGACGGCGATGAGGAACACGCTGACGCCGATACCCATGAACAACCTCCTGTTCGGCCAGGTCACCGGACGTGACCCGGAAGCCGCAGGGGTGATACCCGGTCGACCGCAGCCAGACCCCGCCGTTAGGGTGATGTGGTCGCCGGGTAACCCCGACGCTCAGAACGCCGCCTCCGGCAGGTCCATGACGTCGAGGTCGGTGCCTTCGACGACGGTCCGCTCGGCGGTCAGCAGCGGTAGCCGGGTGGCGGCGAAGAACCGGGCGGCCGCGACCTTGCCCTCGTAGAACGCCACGTCGGTCGGCCGCTGGACGGGACCGTCCAGCGCCACGAGCGCGACCTCCGCCGAGCGCAGCAGCAGCCAGCCGATCAGCAGGTCGCCGAGCGCCATCAGCAGTCGGGTGGCGTTCAGACCGACCCGGTAGACCTGCCTGGGGTCCTGCGCGGTCGCGGCGAGGAAGCCGGTCATCGCGGTGAGCATGCCGAGGACGTCGTCGACGGCCGTACCGAGGGACCGGCGCTCGGTCTTCAGCCGGCCGTTACCGGCCTCGCTGTCCACGAACGCGCGGATCTCCACGAGCAGCCCGCGCAGCGCCACGCCCTGATCGCGCACGATCTTGCGGAAGAACAGGTCGAGCGCCTGAATCGAGGTCGTGCCCTCGTATAGCGTGTCGATCTTCGCATCGCGCAGGTACTGCTCGATCGGGTAGTCCTGCAGGTAGCCCGAGCCGCCGAGGGTCTGCAGGGACAGCGCCAGCAGCTCGTACGACCGCTCCGAGCCGACCCCCTTCACCACCGGCAGCAGCAGGTCGTTGCGGGCGGCCGCGCCGGCGTCGGTCTCCCCGCGGGCGGCCGCGAGCTGCACGGCGTCCTGCTGTGCCGCGGTGTAGAGCACCAACGCGCGCATGCCCTCGGCGTAGGACTTCTGCAGCATCAGCATCCGGCGGACGTCGGGATGAGCGAGGATGCTCACCCGCGGAGCAGTTCGGTCGGTGGAGCGGGTGAGGTCCGGTCCCTGCAGCCGGGTGCGGGCGTAGCCCAGCGCGTTGAGATAGCCGGTGGACAGGGTGGCGATCGCCTTCGTGCCGACCATCATCCGGGCGTTCTCGATGACGGTGAACATCTGCGCGATGCCGTCGTGCACCTCTCCGAGCAGCGTCCCGACCGCCGGCTCCCGGGCGCCGAACGTCAGCTCGCAGGTGGCCGAGCCCTTCAGGCCCATCTTGTGCTCGAGGTTCGTCACGTACACGCCGTTGCGCTCACCGGGGGAGCCGTCCGGCTGCACGTGGAACTTCGGTACGACGAACAGGCTCAGCCCCTTGGTGCCCGGACCGTGGCCCTGCGGTCGGGCGAGCACGAAGTGGACGATGTTCTCCGGCCCGTCCCAGTCGGCGCCGGTGATGAACCGCTTGACCCCCTCGAGGTGCCATCGACCGTCCGGCTGGCGGACCGCCCGGGTGCGCCCGGCGCCGACGTCGGAACCGGCGTCGGGCTCGGTGAGCACCATCGTGGCCGCCCACCGGCGCTCGATCATCGCCTCGCCGAGCCGGCGCTGCTCCGGCGTGCCGAGCCGGTCCAGCACGATCGCGAACGCCGGTCCGGAGAAGTACAGGTAGGCGGCCGGGTTGGCGCCCAGCATCAGCTCCGCCGCCGCCCACCGCAGGCTCGGGGGAGCGCCGTATCCACCGAGATGGCGGGGCAGGTCGAGCCGGAACCATTCGCCGTCGAAGAACGCCCGGATGCTGCGCCGCAGCGCCGCCGGCAGCGTCACGCCGGCGGTGGTCGGGTCGAAGGTCGGCGGCTCCCGGTCGGCGGCGGCGAACGACGCGGCCAGGTCGGTGCGGGCCAGCCGGTCCACCTCGGCCAGGACGCCCCGGGCCGTGTCGGAATCGAGCTCGGCGTAGGGACCGATGCCGAGAACCTCGCCGCGCCGCAGCACCTCGAACAACAGGAACTCCAGGTCGCGCACGTTGCTGCGGTAGTGCCCCATCGCGGAAACTCCCGGACATCCAGCGGTCAGTAGTTCGCACCGATCCCAATATTACTAGCGAGTAGCAAGCGCCGTGGGTGATCGGCCCAGGTGGCGTCACGTCTGTCGGGCGGCTGGCATACCGTGGACGCCGGGCGAGCGGAGGAGCAGCGATGGCGGCGAGTGGCGAGTGGTTCTACTGCCTGGAGCACCGGCGGGTCGAGCCGCGGGAGGGCTGCCGGGAGGCCGACCGGATGGGTCCCTACCCGACGCCGGAGGCCGCGGCCAACTGGCAGCAGCGGGTGGACGAGCGCAACGCCACCTGGGATGAGCAGGACGACGAGGAGGAGTGAACCTCGAGCCGTCACCCGTCGGCCGAGACCGCGGGGACGGCGTCGTGCGGGGATTCGGCCGGCAGCCGCTCGACCTGGAGGTGCGCGGCGTCGTTGAAGGTCACCAGCGTCCAGACCGCCCGGCCGGTGTCGTCCGACCGGTGCCGCCAGCGGGTGATGCTGGTGTTGAGCGGATCGAAGAAGACGTGGTCACCGGTGGGGCCGAGTCCGAACGCGAGGTAGAACGACGCCTCCAGCACGCCGCCGTGGCAGACCGCGACGACGGTCTGGTCCGGGTGCCGGGTCACCAGCCGGGCCAGCGCCGCGCTCGCGCGGGCGACGAAGGCCGCCCAGCTCTCGCCCCCGGGTGCGAACGGGCGGAACGGGTCGATGCTCGCCATCGGTCCGCCGAACCCGCCGTACCGGCTTCGCCATTGCGCCACCGAGAGCCCGTCGGCGTCACCGGGCCGCAGCTCGTGCAGCTCCGCGTCTTCGAGGACGGGAAGGTCGAGCGCCCGGGCGACGTACTCGGCGGTCTGCACCGCCCGGGGCAGCGTGCTGGCGTAGAGCACGTCGGCACGCAGGCCTTCCGCCCGTAGCCGGTCCTCGAGCAGCCGGGCCTGCGTCCGGCCGCGCTCGGTCAGACCGGTGTCGCCGCGCATGCCGCCGATGATCGGCTCGACGTTCGGCACGGACTCGCCGTGCCGGATCAGGTACAGCTCCGTCGTCATGGGCTCGGCCGGTCAGTCGCCGGTCACGCCGTCGATGCGCTCCCGGAGCAGGTCGGCGTGCCCGTTGTGGCGGGCGTACTCCTCGATCATGTGGACGAAGATCCAGCGCAGGCTCATCTCGACGTGGCGGCGCGGGTGGACGAACGTCTCGTCCAGGTCGTGCCCGTCGGACGCGGTGCGGGCCGCCGCCACCTCGGCGGCAAAGGCCGCGAAGTCGGCTTCGGCGTCGGCCGCGGCCAGGTCGTCGAATTCCGCGTCCGGGCTGTCCGCGCTGCTGTAGAGGTCACCGACGGGCTCCGCCGCGAAGTTCTGCCGGAACCAGCCGCGCTCCACCTCGGCCAGGTGCCGGACCAGCCCGAGCAGGGACAGCGACGAGGGTTCGACGCTGCGCTGACCGAGCTGCTCGCCGGTCAGGCCCGCGCACTTGAGCAGCAGCGTCTGCCGGTGATAGTCCAGCCAGCCCTCGAGCATGGTCCGTTCGTCACCCAGCAGGGGCTCCTCGGTCCGATCGACGCGCGGTGCGGTCCAGGTCATCGGGACATCATGCACGTCAGCGATCCGCTGGGGATCGCTGCCGCAGCACGGCCGGCAGGTACCGCGCGCCCGGCCCGGCGGCGCCGGCGACATCGGCCGGGTTGGAGATCGCGCAGCGGGCCAACGACAGGCAGCCGCAGCCGATGCAAGAGTCCAGCCCGTCGCGCAGGGCGGTCAGCCCGGCGATCTGGTCGTCGAGCCGGGACCGCCAGCCGCGCGAGAGCCGCGCCCAGTCGGCCCGGGTCGGGGTTCTCCCGTCGGGTAGCCCCGCCAGGGCAGCTGTGACCTCCTCGAGGCTCAGTCCGACGGTGCGCGCGGCGCGGATGAACGCCAGCCGCCGCAGGACGCTTCGCTCGTACCGGCGCTGTCCACCGAGGCTTCGGGCCGCCCGGAGCAGCCCGAGCCGCTCGTAGTAGCGCAGCGCGGACGGCGCGAAACCGCTGCGTCGAGCCACCTCGCTGACCGTCAGGTCGTCCCCGCTGCTGGGCGTCGTGTCCCTCCTTGACTTGAAGTCCACTTCAACAACGAGCATGGGGTCCAGACACTTCCCCAGCACGAGGAGATCCCGCATGCCGGTCGCACTCATCAGCGGAGGGTCCCGCGGCCTCGGTCGGGCCACCGCGCAGGAACTCACCGGCCGTGGCTGGTCCGTGGTCATCGATGGCCGCGACCCGACCGCGCTGGCGGCCGCCACCCGGGCGTTCGGTTCGGAGCGGGTGACCGCCATCCCCGGTGACGTGGCGGACCCCCGGCACCGAGCGGCGCTGGCCGCCGCCGTCCGTGACCTCGGCTCCCTGGCCCTGCTGGTCAACAACGCCAGCCGGCTCGGCCCGAGCCCGCAGCCGGAGCTGGCCGACTACCCGCTGGACGAACTGACCGGGGTCTACGCGGTGAACGTGCTCGCGCCGCTGGCGCTGACCCAACTCTGCCTGCCCGCACTGCGCGCAAGCGCCGGGACCGTCGTCAACGTCAGCTCCGACGCCGCGGTCGAGCCGTACGCCGGTTGGGGCGGCTACGGGTCGGCGAAGGCGGCACTCGACCAGCTCACCGCGGTTCTTGCCGTTGAGCAGCCGTCGCTTCGGGTGTATGCCTTCGACCCGGGGGACATGCGGACCGACCTGCACCAGCAGGCCTATCCCGGCGAGGACATCTCCGACCGGGCCGAACCGCGGACCGTCGTACCGGCGCTGCTGCGGTTGGTGGACGAGCGGCCGGTGAGCGGTCGCTACCGAGCCGCGGAGCTAGCCGCCGCCGCCGGTGGCCGATGAGTTCCGCCGGCGTGGCGGTACGGGCCGGCCGGCCGGCGACCGAGCCACCGGAGGCGCGCGGGCTCGCCCGCGACGGCGTTCGGCTGCTGGTCGCGGAGCCCGCCGGGATCAGGCACCGGGTGTTCGCCGACCTGCCCGCGCTGCTCGGGCCGGGAGACCTGGTGGTGGTCAACACCTCCCGGACCCTCGCGGCGGCGGTGGACGGCCACCGGCGCCGCGACGACCCCGTCGCGGTGCACTTCTCGACCGCGCTCGACGACGGCTGCTGGGCCGTGGAGCTGCGGCCGCCGGGACCCGCGACCGGACCGGTGCGGGACGCCGTGGCGGGTGAGCGGATCGATCTCCGGCCCGGCGGCTGGCTGACCCTGCTCGGGCCCTATCCGGAGCTCGGTCGGGGCACCGGCCGGCTCTGGCGGGCCGCCCCGAGCGTCCCCGGCAGCGTCGAGCGGCTACTCGCCCGACATGGCCGGCCCATCCGCTACGCATACGTGCCGGAGCAGTGGCCGCTCCGCTGCTATCAGACGGTCTTCGCGCGTGACCCCGGCAGCGCCGAGATGCCCAGCGCCGGCCGGCCGTTCACGGCCCGGCTGGTTACCGACCTCGTCGCCGCCGGTGTCGCGGTCGCCCCGGTCACCCTGCACACCGGGGTGTCGTCGCTGGACGACGGTGAGCCTCCGCTGCCGGAACGGTTCCGGGTCCCGCCGTCAACCGCTCGGCTGGTGAACCTGGTCCGCGCGTCCGGCGGCCGGGTCGTTGCCGTCGGGACCACGGTCGCCCGGGCCGTGGAGTCAGCGGCCGCGGTGTCGGGGGTGGTGGCACCCGCGCAGGGCTGGACCGACCTGCTGCTCTCCGCCGTACGGCCGGTCCGGGCCGTGACGGGACTGATCACCGGATGGCATGCGGCCGGTGCCTCGCACCTGCGGCTGCTCGAGGCGGTGGCCGGTGCGGAGCTGGTCGAAGCGGCCTACCGGGAGGCGCTGCGGGAGGGCTACCGTTGGCACGAGTTCGGGGACAGCTGCCTGCTGCTGCCGGCCCGGATACCGTCGGCCGGGTGAGGCGACGTCGTCGACGGCGGCCGCCTCAACTGACCGCGTCGCCGTCGCCGCGGCGAATCGTCCCCCAGAGGTGCCAGCGGTCGACCTCGATCCAGGCGCTGACCCGGCCCCGATCCCGGGTGGGGTAGGGGTGGCCGGTGTAGTGCCGCGAGATCCGGTCGATGTCGGCGAGGCCGGCATCCACCTGCAGCGCCACGACCCGGCCCTGCAGGCTCACCGAGGTGAACCAGCCGGCCGCGTCCAGGACGCTCACCGAGACCCGCGGATCGTGGCGGAGGTAGTCGAGCCGGCGCCGGCCCTCGTCCATGTTGACCAGCACCCGACCGTTCTCGAACAGATACCAGGTGGCGACGGAGACCGGCTGCCCGTCCGGACGCAGCGTGGCGATCACCGCGGGGTTCGGCCCGGTCAGCAGCTCCCGCACCTCGTCCGGGAGCGGCGGTAACGCCATCGAGGCTCTTCCTTTCGTGACGGCCGAGATCGGGCCACAGCTCGGCGGCTCGTCCGCCGCCGCCTACTACACACGTAGCGCGTTGGCCGGCCGGCCGGACACCGACCCCGGCGGTGTCCGTCCACCGGTCCGCGGCCGGCGCCCGCTCCGTCAGGATCAAGGTGTCCGCCGGGCCGGGTCATCGAAGGAAGCGCTCCACGTCGGCCGCGTCGGCCGCCAACGCCGCCGCATCCGCACCGGACAGCGCGGCGAAAGGCTGCAACACCACCCGGCCGCTGGCCAGCCGCCACGTGCCCGCGGCCCGCCCGTCGACCAGCGCGAAGGGACGGAACAAGCCGTTGACGGTGATCACGCCCTGGTGCCGGCCGAGGAACGGCGCCCGCGACACCCAGCCGAGCAGCAACGGGTCGAACGCGCCGAGCAGGCGGGGGGCCGGCCGGGGGTCGGGCCGCGACCGGCCGGCGATGTCCACCAGACCGTCGGGGCGCTGCCGCAGGTGCGCCGCGATGGTCTGCAGCCCGCGCCGGGCGTCGCGCAAGGGCAGACCGGCCCACCTGGCGAGGTCTCGGTCCGCGGCCGGGCCGTGCCCGTAGAGATAGCGCCGGGCGAGCTCGCCGAGGGCCTGGTCACGGACCCCCGGCGCCGGCGACCGACCCAGCCAGTCGCGGACCAGCGCGTACGCCTGTTCACCGCCCACCATCGGCCCGCGGACGGCGACGCCCCGCAGGCAGGCGAGCATGAGAACGTGCACCAGCGCCTGGCCCGCGACCGGTACGTCGGCGGCGACCAGCCGCTCCCGAAGCTGACTGCGGGTCCGCGGTCCCTCCGCGGCCAGCGAGCGTTCGATCACGGCCACGCCGCGGGCGGCAGCGGCCGGGGACACGCCTTCCTGGCCGAGTCGGCGGGCGTTCGCGGTGAACAGCGGTGGCGTCGTCAGCGCCTGCAGCCACCAGTAGTCTTCGCTGCGCACCAGGTGCAGGGTGCCGCGGTTCAGCCAGCTGACCAGCAGCGACCGGTCGAGGTCAGCGCCCGGTCCACATCGGCCGCACGCAGCCCTACGGTCCGGGCCCGGATCGCCAGCCGGGCTCCGCGCGGGTCCTGCCCCTGGACGGCGAGTAGCCGCTCGACCGCAGCGACAGCGTCGCGGGCCGGTGGCCCCGACAGCAGCTGGGCGGTGAGCCGCTCGGCGACCAGCAATTGACGACTCCGACAGGACAGGGCCACGGTCGGCGGCGATGCCCGGCCGCCGCGAGAGGATACGGCTCACCATGCGAACGACGGAACAACTGACCAACTGGGCCGGGAACATCACGTTCCACGCCGGCGAACTGCACCGCCCATCGACGCTGCCGGAGCTGCAGCGGCTGGTGGCCGGCAGCCCGCGGTTGCGTGCGCTGGGGGCCGGCCACTCGTTCAACCGCATCGCGGACTCGGCCGGGGATCTGGTCTCGGTGGCGCACCTGCCGCGGGTCATGGAGCTCGACATCGCCGGGGCGACCGTCAAGGTCAGCGCCGGGATGCGGTACGGCGAGCTGGCCCGGTGGCTGGCCGACCGCGGACATGCGCTATGCAACCTCGGGTCGTGGCCGCACATCTCGGTTGCCGGGGCGTGCGCGACCGGGACCCACGGCTCCGGCGACGCCAACGGCAACCTCGCCACCGCCGTGTCGGCGATCGAGATGGTCACCGCCGACGGTGATGTGGTGGAGCTCGACCGAGACACCGGTCGGGACGAGTTCCGCGGCAGCGTCGTCGCGCTCGGCGCGCTCGGTGTCGTCACCCGGCTGACCCTGGACGTCGTGCCGGCCTATCAGGTCCGACAGTACGTCTATGAGAACCTCCCCGGCGACGCGCTCGCCGAGCACTTCGCCGAGATCGTCGCCAGTGCCTACAGCGTGAGCCTGTTCACCGACTGGTGCGGTCCGCGGATCAACCAGGTCTGGCTCAAGCGCCGGGTCGACGAGCGCGAGAGCGAACCGCCGCCCCGCCGGTGGCTCGGGGCGACGTTGGCGGACGGTCCGCGGCACCCGCGGGCCGGCCTGTCCGCCGCGAGCTGCACCGAGCAGATGGGCGTGCCCGGTCCCTGGCACGAGCGGCTGCCGCTGTCCCGGTTCGAGTTCTCCCCGAGCAGGGGTGCGGAGCTGCAGGCCGAATATCTGCTCCCCCGCCGGCACGCGGTCGCCGCGCTGGCCGCGGTCGACCGCATCCGGGACCGGATCGCGCCGGTGCTGCAGATCTCGGAGATCCGCACGGTCGCCGCCGATGACCTGTGGCTGAGCCCGTCCTACCGGCGGGACAGCGTCGCGATCCACTTCACGCTCGTTCCGGACACGGACGCGGTCACCCCGGTCATCGCGGCGGTCGAGGAGGTGCTGGCGCCGTACGCCGCCCGCCCGCACTGGGGCAAGCTGTTCTGCACCGACCCGGCGGTGGTGCGTGGCCTGTACGAGCGGATGCCCGACTTCGTGGCGCTCCGCCGCCGCTATGACCCGACCGGCATGTTCCGCAACGACCTGCTGGACCGTTACCTGTCGGGCGAGGACGCCGACTCCGCGGTGCACTCGTGAGGCAGGCGAGCAGCGCCTGGCCGGGACAAACCTGTGGGAAAACCGGTGCGGCGGGGGATAACCGGGGCGTCGATGTGGACATCCTGTGGGCACTGCGATCGGCCGAAAATCCCTTCGGGAAAGGCCTTGTGCGGCCTCGGCGCAGGGGCTACACATGGCACCGGCACCGCAGACAGGAACCGCCGGGGGAGACCCCGGAACGTCAGAACCCGCCGGGCGACCGGCGAGATCGGACGGGTTCTCTGCAGGCGGTGGTCGGTTCCGCCGCGCGGGCTCGGCCGAGTGATCGGCCGGGGAACGGCGGTGGACCGGACGAGGCCCCTCCATCTCATACATGGAGGGGCCTCGTCTCATTCTGCCCGGCTTCCGTGCCGCCGCCCGGTAGCGACACCCCTTCCCGTTCCCGGTCGCGTCAGGTCAGGTCGCGTCGCAGCGTCAGCCGCGCCCCGAGAAGCGCGAGGACCCCGGTGTACGCGGCGAGCAGCAGCGCGCCGCCCCACACCGACAGCAGGTCGCCGCGGGTGGTCGCGCTGCTGCCGAGCTGAAGGACGGCGGCGGTGGCGCCGCCCGGCGTCCAGCGCCCGACCGAGGGCAGCAGGCCGATCAGCAGCTGTTCGGCGATGAACAGCCACGCCAGCGAGGCGACGACCGCGGCGATCTGGTTGCGCACCAGCGCCCCCACGGCGATGCCGAGCGGGCCGTAGAGCGTCACGACGAGCAGCACGCCGAGCAGGACCTCGACGACCTGCCGGTTCCAGACCAGTGGGCCGCCGCGAGCGGAGATCACCGCCGAACTGAGCGCCACCGCGAAGACGATGCACACGACGGCGAAGAGCAGGCCGGCGAGGGAGACGGCGACGAGCTTGGCGATGAGCACCCGGTCACGCTTCGGGGCGACCAAGAAGGACGGCGTCGCCGTACCGAAGCGGAACTCCTGAGTCAGCGTGAGGATCCCCAGGATGAGCAGGGCGACGTCGCCGCCGCTCGCGCTCGCCACGGCCCGAGCCAGCAGCTGCGGGTCGTGGCGGGTGAGCGCAGCACCCTGGGTGCCGGCGGTCAGCACGGTGGCCAGCACGCCCAGCACCACCAGGGCGAGCGCGGTCACCAACATCCACAGCGGCAGCGGCAGCGTGCGCAGCTTGAGCAGCTCGGCCCGGATCAACGCGCTCACAGTCCCTGCTCCGCGGTGAGCCGCAGGAACGTGTCCTCGAGACCGCCGGCGGTTTCGAGGAGCCGGTGTAGCACGACACCGTGGGCCGCGGCCAGCTCCCCGACGACGGCGGGGGACCCCTGCACCAGCAGCTCCTCGGCGGTGACGTAGCGACCGGGATGCCCGGCCTGGACCAGCAGGTCGACGAGCCGGGCGGCGTCCGGGGTACGCACCGAGGTCCCGCCGCCGCCCTCGGAGCGGAGCTGCTCCAGGCTGCCCTGCCGCACCAGTCGGCCACGAGCCAGCACCAGCACGTCGTCGGCGGTCTGCTCGACCTCGGGCAGCACATGGCTGGACACCAGCACGGTCCGGCCCTCGTCGGCAAGCCCACGCAGGAAACCGCGCAGCCAGCGGATGCCCTGCGGGTCCAGGCCGTTCGCCGGCTCGTCGAGAACGAGCACGGGCGGGTCGCCGAGGAGCGCGGCGGCCAGGCCGAGACGTTGCCGCATGCCGAGGGAGAATCCGCCGACCTTGCCGTTCCCGACCTCGCTCAGGCCGACGATGCCGAGCACCCGGTCGGGCGCCTCGGGGGGCAGGTCGGCGGCCGTAGCGATCACCCGGAGGTGGTTCCTGGCGGTACGACTCGGGTGGAACCCGGTCGCCTCCAGCAGCGTCCCGACCTCGCGGGTGGGCGGGGCCAGCTCGTCGTACCGCCGGCCGTCGAAGGTGGCCGAGCCGGCCGTCGGGGCGACCAGGCCCAACAGCATCCGCAGGGTGGTCGTCTTGCCGGCGCCGTTGGGGCCGAGGAAACCGGTCACGACACCCGGCCGCACCGTCGCGGTGAGCCCGTCGACGGCCAGCGTCGGCCCGAACCGCTTGGTCAGCCCGTCGAAGACGAGCGTCGTGGACATGCCCGGGAACCCTAACGATCGGCTGTCGGCCCGGGTCGCGTTCGATCAGTCGATGCCGGCGGCGATGGTCGACTCGAACTCGCCGAGGATCTGGCGGTCACCGGAGCGCTCCACCGGCCCGATGGCCGGCCGGTGCCACAACCAGCAGTCGAGGTCGGCAGCGCCGCCCCGGATGGTGGCGGCAACCGCACCGCCGGCGTCCGCTTCGGCGACGCGGACGTCGGCCACGTCGACGGCGGTGTTGCCGTCGGGGTCGGTGCCGGTGAGTCGGCCTAGCGTGACGAGCCAGGCGTCACCGGTGTCGGTGGCCTGCACGCGGACGGTCTTCGCGGGCTCGGCGGTGAAGTCGCCCCACGGCGGTGCACCGCCGTACATGACGCGCAGGACCTCGTCGACCCCGTCCGCGGCGAGCCCCGGGTCCATGGGAGTCCGGTCGGCTGCGGTCAGCTCGGCGTCGACCCGGTGGATCAGCGCCTCGTGCGCCTGCCGCCGCCGGATGAAGCCCACCGTCTGATCGTCGGACCACGTCCAGGCCTGAGTGTCCGGTGTCGTCGCTGCCAGGACGTCGGCCAGGTCGTGGCTCGCCCGTTCGTAGAGCTCAGCCAGTCCGGTCCGATCGGCCGGACGCGGCGGCTTGCGGGCCTCCGCCGGGGCGGGCTCGGCGAGCCGGTCCCGCACGATCGTTCCCCAGAACCACTGCACCTCCGCCAGGTGCCACAGCAGGTCGTCGGCGGTCCAGCCGGGGCACGACGGCACCGGCGCCTCGGACGGGGCCGTCCGCAGCGCTTCGGCGAACCGGGCGGACTCCCGGCCGAGGTGGACGAGGTAGTCCAAGGCTGCGGGCACGTCAGCGAACGTAGCCGACGCCCGCCCGTCAGGAGCCGGGGGTCAGCCAGCGGACAGCTCCGGCCCGCCCGCGCCCACCGGCAAGCCCGGCTGGCCACGAGCCGTGAGGGCGGCTGCGAAGAAATCGAGCTCGAGCAGCATGGCGCGGCGGTAGGCCCGCCGCACCGGGGTCGTGTCCTGCGCGTGGGCGTCCAGCACGGTCTCGAGCCGAACGGCCAGCGCCTCGAAGTCGGGGTCGGCGTAGGTCGTCACCCAGTCCCGGTAGGGGCCGGCGACTCCCTCGGCGGCCAGCAGCCGGCCGAGGTGGGCGTAGAGCCGCAGGCAGGGTGTCATGGCCGCACACGTCAGCCCTGTGTCGCTCAGCGAGGCGGTGGCGAGCAGGAAGTCGGTGTAGGCCAGCGTCGCCGGAGCCGGCTCGACGCAGGCGAGGTCGACGCCCCACCGCTCGGCGTACCCGGCGTGCAGGCGCAGCTCCGTCCGGGTGGCATCGAGGAGGTCGGCGAAGGCGTCCAACGTCGGCCGGTCGCGGCTGTGGGCCACCCCCAGCGCGTAGCAGCGCGCGAAGCACTCGAGGAAGTACGCGTCCTGGGCGACGTAGCCGGCGAATACCTCCGTGGGCAGCGATCCGTCGGCGACTCCCCGGACGAACCGGTGCCGCGTCGCCGCCTCCGCGAGGTCGGCGTTGGCCGCCCACAGGGAGCGGCTCAGCGACCCCATGCCGCCCCCCGCCGCCGGAGCCGTACGCGAGCCTCGTCCACCGCCACCGACCTCACCGAGGCCCCCATGGCCTCACGCTGTCCCCATCGGACCACACCGCGGCGAGGTCACACACAACGCCGCCACTAGGCCCCGACCTGACCTGCGGCGGGCCCGAGCGGGCACGCGGATGCCCCATCCCGCTCGGCGGGGCTACAGGTGCAGGTGAAGTCGCAGGGCGTCATCGAGCGCGGCCATGAGTATGGGCGGCAGTCGTGCGACGACGGGTCCGATCCGTTCGACGCTCACCGAGCGGACCTGCTCGGCCTGGGCTTTGGAATCCACGTGCAGTCCGGTGTCCGCGGACGGGAGCAGGGTCTGGAACGGGAAGACCCGATTGGTGTTGCCGGTGACCGGTACGACCGTCACGACGCCCCGTCCCAGTCGCATGGCCGTGAAATTGGCTCGGTCATTGCTGACGATCACCGCGGGCCTGCGCTTGTCCGCCTCGCTGCCGCGCGCCGGGTCGAGGTCGGTCAGGCGTACCTCACCGCGCAGCATCGGTGAGCCCGTCGGCGGCGGTGCCGTCCCACCGGCCCTGCTCTCCGGAGGCTTCCCAGCTCTCCCAGGCCGCGGCGTAATCCTGCTCGAGTTCGGGGTGGCGCAGCAGGCGCACCGCGTGCTGCAGGGCTGCTGACCGGGACGCGAGCCCTGTGGAGCGGACGTACTCGTCCAGCAGCGCCACGTCCTCGTCCGACAGGCTGACGCTGAGCTTCATGCCGGATGCTACCGCGGTCGTACCGTGGTAGCAACGCCGTCCTGGACGCGGCGCTCGGCGGCGGCGACCTTGCAGGTGGCGGTGCCAATCCTGGTCGTCGCCGACGCCACATCGTCTCCCCCATGGCAGGCGGCCAGCCGCAAACCCGCGGCCAGCACCTGCCGGGCCGGAAGCGACCCGCGGAAAAGCCAGTGCGGGAAGGCCTCTGACCAACAGGAGGGCGGCCAGGAACAGGGGCACCCGCAGCAGCTGTGACGGGCTCGACAGCAGTACGTTCAGCCGGAACTGGATCCCGCTCGTCACGAAGAACACGGGTACCAGGAACCCGAAGCCGAGTCCTTCGAGTTTGACGTGGAACTGCGGATGGCGGGTGGGGCCATCGGGTCGGCCAGCCGCAGGATGCCGCCCGCGATGAACGCCCCAAGGATGGTCTCGAAACCCAGGTGCGCGGCAACAGCACCCATCCCGACGACGAGCAGGATGGTCAGCCGCACGCGGATCTGGGCGCTGGTGTCGGCCAGCCGCGCGATCGTGGTGGAGAACCACATCGTGCCCTCGGCCCGCATCAGCCCGGCCACGAGCAGCACCGCCAGCACGGCGAGCAGGGCCAGCAGCAGCTTGGGACCGATCCGTGCGGACTGCTCGGAGAAGAACAGGGACAGCAGCACGATGGCGCAGATCTCGTCGAGGGACGCCCCGGCGATGACGAGCTGACCGACCGGTCGCTCGGAGGCGCCGCTGTCCCGCAGCACCGGCACGACCAGACCCAGCGAGGTCGCCAGCAGGACGATCCCGACCAGCAGCCCGCTGTCGACCAGGCCGGCGGCCTGGAACGTGAGCCCGACGGCGGCGGACAGGACGAAGGAGATGAGGAGGCTGGCTGCGGCCAGTCGGGCCCGCTGGCCCCGAAGGTGCTCGAGGTCGATGTCGAGACCGGCCAGGAATAGCAGGAAGGCCAGGCCGACCGTCGACAGGGTCACGACAGTCTGGTCCGCCGACACCAGACCGAGAGCGTCGGGCCCGAGGACGATGCCGGCCACGATCTCCAGGACCGCTCCGAGGACGGCCAGTCGGGGAACTGCCGTCAGCACGAGCGGCACCGCTGCGGCGATCGCGAGCACGGTGACGAGGTTGTCGAACACACCGCTCCCCGGTCGATGTTGGTCAACCGTGCGGGGCCGGCCTGCAGCGTTTACGCGCGGCCGGATCCCAGCGGACAGCTCGGGCAACTGGGGCGGCCGCTCCGTCGCGGCGCTCGCTGGCAGCGTTGCCGCCTCACGTCTTCCCGCGGCGGGCTGAGTTGTCCCGCGCCGCAGCCTTGGCGGGTGATCGTTCGCCGCTGGCGGTCAGGACGTTCAGCTCGTGGAGCGATTCGTTGATGAGCCGTGAGAGGTCTCGCTTCCCGCTCTGACTTGTCCAGCGCTCCACGGCCACCCTGAACACGGCGATACCTGCTTCGGCCGTCAGGGTCGCGGCGGGCTCTCGTACGCCCTGTTGGCGCAGGGCCTCGGCGAGTGCCGTGGCGAGAGACGCGAGCTTGATGAGCTCACGCTCCCGCAGCTCAGCGTTTGCCACGATCACGGTTTGGCGTTGACGCGCGCTCTCGCGGCGCTCCTGGAGCACGGCGCCGGCAGCGTGAAGGGCGGCGACAACCGCGTCGAGTGGAGCAGCGGCAGCTGGCGCCTCGGCGACGGCTGTCACCAGGAGCTCTTGAAGCGCCTCGGCGCCCCCAAACAGGACCTCACGCTTGTCGGCGAAGTGCCGGAAGAACGTCCGTTCCGTCAGACCCGCGCGCTTCGCGATCTCCGCCGCCGTCGTCTGATCGAAGCCGCGCTCGGCGTACAACGCGAGGGCTGCCTGCTCCAGCCGGCCGCGCGCGTCCGCGGCCCACCGACTCATGCCGCTGATCGTAGGTGATGACAGCAACTGCCATCGTTCATTACGTTCAAGACGATGTCAGTAACTGACATCGGCAGCCTATCCTGGCACGTCTCGTGGCGGGCAAATCACCACCGGAGGTTCTCCATGCGTGTTTTCGTCACCGGCGCGTCCGGCTTCATCGGTTCCGCCGTCGTCCTGGAGCTCATCAACGCCGGACACCATGTCGTCGGTTTGGCCCGCTCAGACGCCTCGGCCGATGCCCTTTCCGCTGCCGGGGCAGAGGTGCAGCGCGGCAGCCTCGACGACCTCGACGACCTGCGCACCGCGGCGGCCGGCTGCGAGGGCGTGGTCCCAGCTGCTGCTCGAGGCTGGCGATCTGCCGCACCAGCTCGGTGGTGACCGCGACGTGCGCGGCCACGCTGGCCCCGAAGGCCCGGGCCACCAGTGGCAGCGCCGTCAGCTGCTCGCTGCGCAGCGCCGCGCTGATCGCCACGGCGGCCGGGCGCAGGTTGCGTTGCCGGCCGGACGCGCGCAGCACCGCCTCGAGCTGCGTCACCCGCAACGCCCTGCCCTGCTCAGGCGTCGGCGCCTTCGCCAGCACTGCGAGCGCGTCGCGGGAGGCCAGGTCGTCGAAGGCCAGCAGCGCCGCCGGGTAGAACTCCCGCAGCGTGCTGCGCAGCGCGTTGGTCTGTCGCTGCCGCGTCCAGATCAGGCTCTAATCGGCGCGGGCGAGGACCTTGACGGTCTCGGCGAGCTCGCTGTCCCCGGCGATCGGCCGGTGGTGCTGGCGGTCGGTGCGGACCAGGTCGGCCAGCACCTTGGCGTCCCCCGGGTCGCTCTTGGCACCGGAGGTGCTGTGCCG